>JBGTBZ010000098.1:0-9261 GCA_041749155.1 Phycisphaerae bacterium | reverse complement strand
CGGCTCCCGCACGGCCCTGGCCAGCTCCTCGAGGTTACTCATAGGTTGAAGAATACCCCGCTGCTGCATGCCGGGCAGGGTCGCGCCGCCACCAACCGCCTCACGGCGGGGCTGAGTTTGGGGGGTTACCAGCGTCCTGCGCCGCGAATGCCGTGTCCCGGATGATTCGAGCGAATGAGCAATTGCACTCAAGCGGTAGCAGATAGAAATGGTCACCGATGTCGAAGCCGCCACGCTCAGGCTCGAACTGGCGCGACACTTTCCTCACGAAGTCCCGCACGTCGAGCGCGGCGCGAAGAATCCGAAGAAGAGCGGCGCATCAAAATCACGTTCCGATCAGCCCGCGTCGAGCAGGTTGCGCGGCGCGACTGACCATAAAATGACCATTTCCCCTGATGTTAGGGGTAATTTGAAGAGGAGGACATTCGGGGATGGAACGCAACTGCCTGATAACAAGCATGTTGCGTAAGCGCACCCGGCAGGACTCGAACCTGCAACCCTCGGTTCCGAAGACCGATGCTCTGTCCAATTGAGCTACGGGTGCGTCGGGGAGTAAAAGCGGCGTGGCAGGATAGTAGGGACGGGGGATCGCACTCAGCACGCCACCTCTACCGACCACTGAGCTACTGGCTGAAGCGATCCGCGTGGCGAAGCAGGCTCCCCGGGTCGGGGAATTGGCGGTCGAGGATCGACCACAGCCGCTCCACGCGCCTGCGCTCGTCGGTTTCTTCCAGCAGACGCTGGCGTTCCTCCGCATCCTCCACCAGGTCGAAAGCCAGCACGTCCGCCAGCTGTACCGTAGGGGTCGAGCTGGCAAAGAGCCGTTCGAGCTGGCGGCCCACCGGTGTCCCTCGGATCGGCGGACGACAACAGAGCGCCTTCATCTTCTCTCGCTCGTCGGCGACGTCGATCTCGAAGGCCTTGCTGCAGTGAATTGGATGCAAGTCAGCCCGGCGATAAGGCTTGCGATCTCCGCCATCGCCGATGGGATGCTCGTGCCCGAGCCTCACACGGCACAGCCCCTGGAGCAGGATGTTGTACCTGCCGTCGCCAAGCTTTTCGTAGTGCACGATCTGTCCCAGGCAGGCAACGCCAAAGAGCGGGGGCTGGTCCTGCATGGGGTCGTACCCGGGCCGGATGCGGCACATGCAGATGAGCTTGCGCCCGTCCATCCGGCCGGCGCAGGTGCGCGAGCACTTGAGCGAGAGGGCGTCGGCCGCCATGGCGCGGTACCGCTGCTCAAAGATGTGCAGAGGCAGGATGGCGCCCGGGAAAAGCGCGACGCTCTGCAGTGGAAACAGTGGAACACGCGGGAAGGCGAGCTGGCAAAGCGCCTGCTGGTGCGACGAAGTGGTAGCCGGTCTCTGCTGCGGCCCGAAGATGCTGCCCATTGGCGGGAAACGATGGGCGTCGCCGCCGCTGCCCTGTTGGGCGTCGCCATATCCGCCGATGTGCCCTGAGTCGGCCATCACGTGAATGCTAGGCGCCGTGAGGGAAGAAGGGGAAAGGTTTTGGGGGCTGGCGGGAAGGGGCAGGCGCGTAACGGACGCGACTGAAGCACCAGCGGCAAGGCCCAGCGGCGTGAGCTGTCGCGGTTATGATTCCCGCATCCTGACGGTACTCAGCCCTACACTGCCGCATGCCCAGAAGATTGTTCATGACTCGCCTGCTCTGCATGCTTCTGCTTACTGGCACGGGTATTGCCGGAGCGGGCCCTTCGGCTCAGCCCGATCCCAGTCGGCTCCCGATGATCGAGGCCAGGGACACGGAAGCGCTGCTGAAGCACGTTGGCAACCGCGTGATTGTCATGGGCACGATCAAGTCCGCGGAATGGAGCGCCACGGGCAAGGTGATGAACATCCAGTTCGAGGGGTCCGACGAGAACAAGGGCCTGCTCGCGGTGGTCTTCGAGAGCCAGAAGCAGCGATTCGACCGCGCGTGGCATGGCGATTTCCGTGCCGCGGTCACCGGGAAGCGCGTGCGGCTCTACGGGGAGCTTCAGGAGTACGGCGGCTACGACGAGGCGTGGAAGGGCCGGGCGCAGATGATCCTCGCTGCGCCCGAGCAGGTCACGCTTCCCGCGGGGCCGTCGGACGGCGAAAGCGAGTAGAGACCGGTAAATTGATGTGTTCGTCGCAGCGCCAGGCGCTTAAGATTGTGCATGACGGTTGACGAAGCCCGCGCCCTGATGCACCAATGGACGGCCTCCCCTGCCTTGCGGGTGCACATGGAGTGTGTCGCAGCCTGCATGGCGGAGTACGCACGGCTTTACGAGCCGGAACAGGCCGATCGCTGGGTGATGGCCGGCTTGCTGCACGACTTCGACTACGAGCATCATCCTTCTCGCGAGGAGCATCCGTTCGTCGGGGTCGAGCATCTCCGGGGCCGGGGCGATGTGGACGAGGAGATCCTCAGTGCGATCCTCGGCCACGCCACCTACGGTGGAACGCCGCGCGTGACCCCGATGCAGAAGAGCCTGTTTGCGGTGGATGAGCTTTCGGGCTTCATCGTGGCTTGTGCGAAGGTGCGTCCCACCGGCCTGGCAGACCTGGAAGCACGTAGCGTCCGCAAGAAGCTGAAAGACAAGGCGTTCGCGGCGGCCGTTTCCCGAGAGGAGATCGATGAGGGAGCGCGCGAGTTGGGCGTCGAGCTGGCGGAGCATATTCAGCGATGCGTCGAGGCCATCCGGGCGCGGGTGCCTGATGCGGCGGCGCGCCAGCAGGAGGTGCAGGGATAGATATCACGATGCCGATCTCCACGACGACACAGACCATTCTCAACGTTTCCAATCGCCTTCCCGTGACAATCAGCGAGCAGGGCGTGCGACGTTCATCCGGCGGCCTGGTCGCGGCCCTGCGCGGGGTGCCGGATCGGTTCGACCTCTCCTGGGTAGGCTGGCCAGGCGCCGCGACCTCGCCGCAGGAGCAGGACCGTGCCCGGCAGTTGCTTGCCCGCGAGAAGGGGCTTGTACCCGTCTTCCTGTCTGAGGAGCTGGTCGAGGGGCATTACGAGGGGTTCTCCAACTCGAGCCTCTGGCCGCTGCTGCATTACATGCCCGAGAAGTCAGTGTACGAGGCCGGCTGGTGGGAGCATTACCAGCAGGTCAATCGCCTCTTCGCAGATCAGGTGTTGGCGCAGGTGAGCCAAGGCGATGAGCTGGTCTGGGTACACGACTATCACCTGATGCTGCTTCCGCAGATGCTCAAGAGTGCCATGCCCTCGCTGCGGGTAGGCTTCTTCCTGCACACGCCCTTCCCGTCATACGAAGTATTCCGTTGCCATCCGCGGCGGCTGGAGCTCGTGGAGGGGATGCTCGGAGCCGATCTTGTAGGCTTTCACACGTTCGGCTACCTGCGCCACTTCCGCAGCACGGCCATGCGTCTGCTCGACCTGGAGGCGGAGATAACGCAGATCCGCCACGAGAGCGGGCATGCGACGACGCTGGGGGTCTACCCGATCGGGATCCATGCCTCGCGCTTCGAGGAGGAGCTTGGGCGGGAGTCCTTCCGCGAAGGTCTCGCCGGGCTGCGCGAGGCTCACAGGGGCAAGCGAGTCGTTCTGTCGGTGGAGCGGCTCGACTACAGCAAGGGCCTGCCCCGGCGACTGGACGCCATCGAACAGTTTTTGCGCACCAGTGGACGGGCGGACGAGATGCGCTTCATCTTTATCGCCGTGCCCAGCCGCGAGGGCGTGGAAGAGTACCGGCGCCTGCGGGAGGAAGTGGAGGGGCGTGTCGGGCACATCAACGGGCTCTATGCCACGATCGCCAACTCCCCCGTGCAGTTTGTGCATCAGTCGGTGAACTTCACGGAGCTCTGTGCCCTCTACGCGCTGGCGGAGGTTGCGCTGGTCACGCCCGTGGTCGATGGGATGAACCTCGTTGCCAAGGAGTACGTGGCCTGCCAGCGGGAGACGCCCGGGATCGACCCGGGAGTGCTGATCTTGAGTGAGTTTGCAGGGGCGGTGGAGGTGCTGTTCGACGCGATCGTGGTGAACCCCTACGACGTGCAGGGCGTCGCGGAGGCAATCAGCCGTGCCCTGGAAATGCCCCGGGAAGACCGCGCACGCCGCATGAAGGCCATGCGCGAGCGCGTGCTGCGCTTTGACTCGAGCTGGTGGGCCCGGTCATTCGTCTCAGACCTGGCCGAGCTGGGCGCGGGGCGCATCCCCGAGACCTCCGCCCAGCGCCGCGAAGGTGTGGCGGAACTCGGGACCCAGTTGGCCCGAGCGGTTGTGCAGGGTCGACGCATAGCGCTTTTCCTCGATTACGACGGCACGCTCCGCGAGATCGTCCGCGACCCGGCCGCGGCGGCGCCCGGGGAGGAGCTGGCGCGGCTCCTTCGCCATCTGGAGGGGCGGGAGAACGTCGACACCACAATCATCAGCGGCCGTACCCCGGAGGATCTGGAGAGTTTCCTGGGTGATTTCACCGACTTCGCCTTCATCGCGGAGCACGGCGCCAGCGTCCGCCGCCCCGGCACGCGGCACTGGGAGCACCTCGACCGCAACCTCAGCTATCGCTGGAAGGACGAGGTGGGCCGGATCCTGCGTCTATACGAGGCCAGCACGCCCGGCAGCTTCATTGAGGAGAAGCGCACCAGCCTGGTGTTCCACTATCGCCGGGCAGACCCGGAATTCGGCGATTGGAAGGCACGACAACTTGTCGGGGAGTTGGAGGCGGTCATTGCCAACCAGCCCCTGCATGTGCGGATGGGTCGAAAGATCGTCGAGGTGACGGTCTCACACATCAACAAAGGCGCCGCGGTCGCTCGCCTGCTGGAAGATCACAGCTACGACCTTGTCCTGGTGGCCGGTGACGATACGACGGACGAGAGCATGTACCAGATCGAGTTGCCCAATGTCATCTCCCTGAACATCGGCGACCGGCAGACCCAGGCACGTTACGTCCTTCCCGACCCCGCTGCCTTCCGCCGCCTGCTGGAGGGGCCTTTGCTGGTGGAGAGCAGCCGGCCTTAACGAGGGCGGATTCAGCTTGATTCGGGGCCGGGCCGACGTAGAATCCATCCGTCCAACCGGATGAACGGCTGGATCGTCGATCGATGACCCGAATCGCCCGCAAAAGCCGTTTTCGGAAGGCCGTCGCCGCACCCAAGGGCGATGCGGTCCTGGCTTGGATGCAGTCGCTTTCCGACCCCACCCGCCTGCGCCTTCTCCGCCTACTGGAGCAGCACGAACTGGGCGTGGCCGAGCTTTGCGAGATCCTGCAGCTTCCTCAAAGCACCGTCAGCCGCCACCTCAAGACGCTGGCCGATACCGCCTGGGTCGTCTCCCGCCGAGCCAGCACCACGCACCTTTACCACACCATCCTCGACGAGCTGGATCCCCCGAAGCGCGACCTCTGGCTCCTGGCCCGCCGGCAGACCGAAAACTGGGCCACCGCCCAGCAGGATGACCTGCGCCTCCGCCAGCTCCTGGCCGCCCGGGCGGAGGGGCGGGGCTTTTTCGAGGGCATTTCCGCCGACTGGGAGGACATCCGTACGGAGCAGTACGGCGTGAGCTTCGACCTGGCAGCGGCCTTTGCCCTGCTGCCGGGGGATGGGGTGGTGGCGGACCTGGGGTGCGGGACGGGGCGGACCGTGCGGGACCTGGCGCCGCACGTGAAGCAGGTGATCGGCGTGGACGCCAGCCCCCAGATGCTGAAGGCGGCCCGCAAGCGGCTCGCGGGCGTGAAGAACGCTGAGCTTCGCCAGGGCGAGCTGGCGGACCTGCCGATGGATTCCGGCGCCTGTGACGCGGCCCTGTGCGTGCTGGCCCTGAGCTATGTTGAAGACCCCGCCGCCGTGGTCCGCGAGATGTCCCGCGTATTGAAGCCAGGCGGGCGGGCTGTGATCGTGGACCTGCTCCCCCACGACCGCGACGACTTCCGCCGCCAGATGGGGCAAAGACACCGGGGCTTTGCCCGGGAATATATCGAACTAACGCTCCGCGAGGCGGGTCTGCGCGATATCCGCGTCAACCCGCTTCCGCCGGAGCCCGAAGCCAAAGGCCCCGCGCTGTTCGCGGCGGCCGCGAGCCACTGATGTCGGAGAACACAATGACCCTCACTGCAAATGCACCCACCCGCAAACTCGAAAAAGTCCCCTTCGAATACCGCCTGAAGCCCGACGCCACGCTGGAGGAGCTCAACGAGCTTGCCGAGTGGGGCGGGAAGGAGATTGAGCTGGCGGAGAAGGAAATGCCCGGCCTCATGGCCTGCCGCGATGAATTCGGGGCCAGCAAGCCGCTGGCGGGCTTGAAGATCGGCGGCAGCCTGCACATGACCGTGCAGACGGCGGTGCTGATCGAGACGCTGGTCGCCCTCGGGGGCGAGGTGCGCTGGTGCTCGTGCAACATCTTCAGCACGCAGGACCACGCCGCCGCCGCCGTCGTGGCCGGGCCGGGAGGCAGCATCTACGAGCCGAAGGGCACGCCCGTCTTTGCCTGGAAGGGCGAGTCGCTCGCGGAGTACTGGGACTGCACCGAGCGCATGCTCGACTTCGGCAACACCACCACTCCCGGCCGCGGACCTGACCAGCTCGTGGACGATGGCGGCGACGCAACCCTGCTGATCACAAAGGGTTACGAGTTCGCCGCCCGGCAGGGCGGCAAGGTGCCCTCGCCCGACTCGACGGACAACGAGGAGCTACAGCAGGTGTTCCGCGTGCTCGCGCAGACGATGGCTGCCCAGCCCGACCGCTGGGTAAAGGCCGCCGAGGCCTGTAAGGGGGTGAGCGAGGAGACGACGACAGGCGTCATGCGCCTGTACGAGGCGCAGAAGAAGGGGACGCTCCTGTTCCCCGCGATCAACGTGAACGACAGCGTTACCAAGAGCAAGTTCGACAACCTCTACGGCTGCCGTCACTCGCTGATCGACGGGCTTAACCGGGCCACCGACGTGATGATGAGCGGCAAGGTGGCGGTGATCTGCGGCTACGGGGACGTGGGTAAGGGGTGCGCACAGTCGTTGCGCGGGCAGGGAGCGCGGGTCATCATCACGGAGATTGACCCGATTAACGCTCTCCAGGCCGCGATGGAGGGGTATGAGGTCAAGACCCTCGAGGATGCGATTGAGATCGGTGACATCTTCATCACCGCCACGGGGAACTACAACATCATCACCGCCGAGCACATGGCGCGGATGAAGGACAACGCGCTCGTCGGGAACATCGGCCACTTCGACAATGAGATCGACATGGCCGGGCTGAAGAAGATCAAAGGGATCAAGCGGACGAACATCAAGCCGCAGTACGACAAGTGGACGTTTGCGGACGGCCACAGCGTGCTGATCCTGGCTGAGGGCCGCCTGCTGAACCTCGGATGTGCCACGGGACACCCCAGTTTCGTGATGTCGGCCAGCTTTACGAACCAGACGATCGCGCAGGTGGACCTGGCCTTGTACAACAAGGGCCAGGAGAACCTTTCGGGCGTCCGCTACGACCAGAAGAAGGTGTACGTGCTGCCCAAGAAGCTCGATGAGAAGGTCGCCCGGCTGCACCTGGACAAGCTGGGCGTGCGGCTCACGCAGCTCTCCAAAGAGCAGGCTGACTACATCGGCGTGCCCGTGGAAGGACCGTACAAGCCCGAGCACTATCGGTACTGATCATCGATGCATTCGGTCTCCGCAGGGCCCGCTTCATGGCGGGCCCTGCTCGTTTGCGCCTCATAGAGGCTCCGTTTGACCCGACCGCGGCTCCGGGAATATGGTCTGTGACTTCCTGGAGGCCCACGTGCGACGATTCGCTCGAAATCTTCGAGATTGCACATCTGCCTGCCCCGCCTGAGGCGTGGGTGCGCCTTGGGAAGCCGTTCTTCTGGAGATCATCAATTCTTTGCAGCGCCTCAGGCGCGGCCGGCTGACATTGCCGGCATGGACGGACCGCGGCCCACGGGCCGTGGCGGAAGCTCAATGAGTCATGGGAAAGCCGCAAGAGAAGCTTCAGAAGGCCTCCCGGCTGATCGGGCCGGAGGATGTGCGTCCGGGGCAGTATGTCACCGTTTCCGAGAAGACCTGGCAGATCCTGTGCATGCCTGAGGCCTGCGGTGGAATCGCTGAGGAGCCTTGGGTGGCGCACGTTTCGGGCTGGCCAGACGGGGCTGGATGGCCGCTGCGCGTTGTCAGGGTCTGCCTGCCCTACGTCCTGGCGGTAAACGCTGCCGGGGAGCACGTTACCGTCGACCTGCGCTGCCACCGGCTCTCGCGGCTGAGCAAGGCGTACGGAAAGGCGGTGTTCGAGGCGGTCGGCAAGCCGGCCCAGCCGGCCGCCAAGCCCTGCCGGTAAGCCCGGGCGGCGAAGCGATGGCCGTAGCAACCAGCGCTGCGAATGCGAGTCTATAGGACGGCGGATAGGTAAGGAGCGTCATGCTGCGTCGCGTTGAGGCCAATCCGATGGCGGCCTCGGTCCGGGTCGATGAGCGCGCCGGCGCGATTCGCGGTGTGACCCCTAGCGCGGCGGTGGTATGGCCCAGGGCGCGAGATGCGCCCCCACGCCCATGCGGACGCCGCCATCAGCTTCGGTCGCGGGTGCGGGGCTGCCGAGCCCGCTCAGAGAAAGAGCCCGGCCGCTTATGAGGCTGGGCTCATGTCTAGGTTCGCGAAAGTCTCGCCTACCGCCGGCGGCGGGCCAGAAGCAGCGCGCCGGCGCCCGCGAGCAGGGCGAGGCTGCCGGGCTCGGGAATGACGATGTTGCTGGTGAAGATGCCCTCGCTGCCGTCCGTGAAAACAAGGCCGAAGACCACCGAGCCGTTGTCGCTGAGGTACTGGTAGCCGTCGGTGTTGCTGCCCATCTTCAGCGACAGAACCTCGCGGACATCATCGTCGAACTCGTTCTCCGGGTCGCCGGCATCGACGAGGAACTGATCACCCGTGCCAACAATCCGGGCAAGGTCGCCGGTCACGGTCGCCAACCACAGCGAGGCATCTCCGCCGCCATCGACAATGTGAAACGCGATGTCGCCTGCGTTGTTGATGAGGGGCGCATCCTGGAGCGTTGCCCCCGAGGGTAAGCCACCGTTTTCCTGGGCGACGAAGATGTGCGTCTCGGGGTCGGTGGCGTCGCCGGCGAGGATGGCGAGGCGGGGTCCGTTCACGCCATCGGAGACGAACGCGGCAAAGACAATCTGGCCCGCATCGTTGAGCATCGGGCCGAAGTTCGTAACGAATTCGTCGTAGATCAGTGGACCACCGGCCGCCTCCTGGCCGATCACGGCGACGGGTAAGATGTTGCCGACCGTACCGAAATAGATCGCTTCACCCATGAACGG
>JBGTBZ010000097.1:0-1622 GCA_041749155.1 Phycisphaerae bacterium | reverse complement strand
CGCGGGGCGGGGGCGCTTCAGGAGCACGAGGAACGCCGCCTGCGTGACGTCGTCCGCCGCGGGATGGCTTTGCGTGAACCGATAGGCGATGCGGCGCACGGGCCGGCCATGGCGGGCCATGAGCCGCCCGAAGGCCAGATCATCGCGCGTGTGCAAGAACTGCCGCAGTAGTTCCGCGTCCGGCGGATTGGGCAGGGCATCGGCCACTACCCCCCATTGTGTCATCAACGCCCCGGGCGGACAGGAAATCTTTCACGGAAGCGGAGCAGCCGCTCTACCGGCGCGGGCGAGTGCGAGACGTTCCTCGTGAAGTTCGGCGGGGGCATGAGGGGTGACGCAGGCTTCACGCCCCGCAAGGCGGCGTGAGGGGTTGGGCGTCGGATGCACGGAACCTCAATGTCAGTTCGCCGGGCGAGTCGTGGCGAGTGGCGGAATCGGCTTCGGCTCCGGCACGGTAGCCAAGGGTCTACCTCCACCGCCGGGTTGCGCAGGCAATCTGTCGATCCGGAAGTCCGCCCACGGCGCCGCGAGCAGCTCGAACGAGGCGACCCTGGACGGGTCTACACCAGTGATCCTGACCAGTGCGCCGGCGCCAATCCTGCCGTACGTGCCGTTTGCCAATTGTCCGTCGAAAGGCAGCGACCACGGAACTTCCGACTGGTCAAGAACGTGCCGGTTGCCGTCGACATCGATCCACGCAACCGACTGATGGAAACCGCCGAGCCCCTCGGCGTGTCGCATGTCGAAGTAGGCCTCAGTCTGCACGAAGACGTCACCGTCACCCCGCGGTGTCAGGACCGGGCCACCCTTGGCCCAGGCCGTCCTCTCCGGGAAGCGCTCTCCATTCTCGTCCCAAGCCTGAACGACGATTGGCTCGCCGGCGACAACGTGGGCATCGATTGACACCGCCTTGGCAACATCCGGCCGCTCCACCAGGAGCGGGAAGATGCCCTGCTGCTGCATCCGACTCTGCGTGCGGGCGACCGCCTCCATCTCCTCGCGCGTGAAGTTGGCGCGGCCGGTCGGCGACTGGTCCTGCCGCTCAAGATGGATCTGCTGGACCCAATCCCGCTCGGGGGCCGCCGTCGGCTCTTCTTCGCCCCGGTATATGAAGTGGGCTCGCACCTTCGTGTAGGAGGGCTTGTAGCGCACCCACACCTCGAGCAGATCCTGCTTCTCGTCGCCGGTGAGGGCCAGGCTCTCGACGTACGGCATCACCTCCAGCGGCTTGGCCGGCAGAAGTTTCCCCTCAACGGACCAAGCGCGGCCGCCTTCACGATGGTCGGCGATCCAGAGCACTTCCAGCGTACCCGCGCCCTTCAAGTCGATGACAAATGGATCGGGCAGCGCCACCCCATTCGCTTGCGGCGCCGCCTTGCGGTCGGGCACGGCTGCATCCTGTGCGAAACTCGACCCCATCCAAGCGAGCCCGGTAACGCCGAGTAGAGCGGCCGTGGTGACCGTTGTGGTTTGCAGCTTCAGCATCGTAATGACTCCTCGGGCAAGTTCCGGCACCGACGTGGCGGTGACGGTGGTAGTGGCAGCGCTCGCCGTTCCGGCAGTAAGAACGCGCAGCCCCGCCAGCACCGCGGCGCCGCCGGCGGTGATGCCGCGCTTCTCCA
>JBGTBZ010000096.1:0-2178 GCA_041749155.1 Phycisphaerae bacterium | reverse complement strand
CCAGCATGGCCAGCAGCGTCCCCTCAAAGATGACGCTGGCGGAGATCTGGGGGCGGGTGGCGCCGACGGCACGGAGCATCGCCAGGGTCCTCTGCCGCTCCGCGACGCCCATGCTCAGGGTGCCGAAGACAATGAAAGTGGCAGCGAGCAGGGAGACCATGCCGCCCATGAGCGAGAGCAGGTTCATGCCGCGCAGGCCGTTGTCGAGGGCCTCGCGTTGCTCGCGAACGGGGGTGATCTGCCAGTTGTGGCCGCTTTCGGAGAGCCGCGCCTGCCACCGTTCGAGGAACGCCTCGGAATCCACGTCCAGCTCGTACTCGCCGATGATGCCGGTGAGACTGTCGGGTGTCTCGGGGGCCACGATTCGGCGCAGGGTGTTCAGCGGCACGTAGATGGTCTGAAGTAGGGCTGCGACCAGTTCCGGCTTATGAACGACACCGACCACCGTGAGCTTCGTCGGCCCGTTCGGGCCCGGAAGCTCGAGGGTGTCGTCGATGGTGACCTTCAGGATGCGGGCGGCCCCCTGGTCGAGCACGACTTCCGCGGCATCAGGCCCTGTGAAGCGACGCCCGTAGCTCAGGGGCAGGCGCTCCAGGTAGCTGTCCTGGAGCGGATCCACGCCCAGCAGGCTCATCTGCCCGGCGGTCCACTCCCCCTCGCTGTTGCGCATCTGGAGACTGGTCTCGTAGCGCCCGAAGGCGCTGCGAACCTGCCCGTCAGACCGCACCTCCTCCAGGAGCGAGCCGGGCAAAGCCTCGGCCCCCATGCCGGCGGAGACGCGGAAATCGGCACTTCCCAGGTATTGCTCGGCGAACTGCCGGACAGTGACCTCGCCCGAGCGGTAGCCGCTGGTGGTGCTGACGACCAGCGAGACCGACAGCGCAACCGCGGCCGCGGTGAGCAGGGTGCGCGCCAGCCGCTGGGTCAGGTTCGACAAGACGAGTCGGAACACGGGTCGGTGATCCTAAGGCGGGTGCCGAAGCTTCTCCCGGGAAGCTGTGGCACCAGGCTCCGCCGAGAAGCTGGGGTCCGTGGAGATCACCTAAAGTCTGCCATGGCCCCGCTGCGGCTCTACAACACGCTCACGCACGCAATCGAGGAGTTCGAGCCGCTGACGCCGCCGGTCGTGCGGATGTACACGTGCGGGCCGACGGTCTACGACTACGCACATATCGGGAACTTCCGCAGCTTTTTGTTCGCCGACGTGCTCCGCCGGCTGCTGGAGCTGCGCGGGTTCCAGGTCCGGCACGTCATGAACATCACCGATGTCGGTCATATGACCGCCGACGACGCCGAGAGCGGCGAGGACCGCATGGCGGTCGCCGCCCGAAGGCTGGGGGAGGCCAAGAAGGCCGGCAATGCCCATGCCTCCGCCATCGCGGATCCGAGCGATCCGTACCAGATCGCCCGCTTCTACGCCGATGCCTTCGTTCGCGACGCCCGGCTGCTGCGGCTGAAGGTGGCGGATGAATACCCGCAGAGCATGCCCCACGCGACGCAGAACGTGGACAAGATGATCGAGCTGATCAGCAAGCTGCTTGAAAGCGGCCACGCCTACCGCGGGGGCGATGGGGCGATCTACTACAGCGTCGAGAGCTTTCCGGAGTACGGCCGGCTGAGCGGCAACACGCTGGAAAACCTGCGCGGCGGGGCCGGCGGGCGCGTGAGCGAGGAAAACCAGGCCGCCAAGCGGCATCCGGCGGACTTTCTGCTGTGGAAGCCGGACGAGAAGCACATCATGAAGTGGCCGAGCCCGTGGGGGGCGGGGTATCCGGGCTGGCACATCGAGTGCTCCGCCATGGCCATGCGACATCTGGGGGCGGAGGTGATCGACATCCATACCGGCGGGGAGGACAACATCTTCCCGCACCACGAATGCGAGATCGCCCAGAGCCGCGGGGTGACGGGCCGGGAACACTTTGCGCGTTACTGGCTGCACGGCCGGCACTTGCGCGTCGAGCGCGAGAAGATGAGCAAGAGCCTGAAGAACTTCTACACCGTGCAGGATGTGCTCCAGGGCGCCGCCACCGGTCGCGAGGTGCATCCCGCGGCCCTGCGCCTGGAGCTGATCAAGACGCATTACCGGGCCAGCAGCAGCTTCACGGCGCAGGGCCTGATCGACAGCGGCCGCATGGTCGAGCGCCTCGCGAAGCTGCGCCACGCGGCGGGGGGGGCCGC
>JBGTBZ010000095.1:0-13101 GCA_041749155.1 Phycisphaerae bacterium | reverse complement strand
GGAGTCCCGCGGGTGCGCCACCGCCTTTTCGTCGCCACCAGGCGGCCAATTCCATGGCCACGACGCCGACCATCAGGCCGATGGGCAGGTGCAGCAGCAGCGGATGAAGGCGCCCGAAGACGGCGGCGTATGAGTCCATTTGGCTTCAGGCGATGATCGGCTTGATGAGGTGCCCGGCGACGTCGGTGAGGCGGAAATCGCGGCCCTGGTAGCGATAGTTGAGCCGCTCGTGATCCAGGCCCAGCAGGTGGAGCATGGTGGCGTGCAGGTCGTGCACCTCGACCGGGTTTTCCACGATGTTGTAGCTGTAATCGTCGGTTTTTCCGTAAGTGATGCCGGGCTTGACTCCCCCGCCGGCGAGCCAAACGGTGAAGCAGCGCGGGTGATGGTCGCGGCCGTAATTCGTCTCGGAGAGCGCGCCCTGGCTGTAGACGGTGCGGCCAAACTCGCCTGCCCAGAGTACCAGCGTCTCATCGAGCAGGCCGCGGCGGCGCAGGTCACGGATGAGGGCAGCTTGGGGCTGGTCGACGGCGGCCGACTGCGTGCGGATCTCCGCGGGCAGGTTGTTGTGGGCATCCCAGCCGCGCATGTAAAGCTGGATGAAGCGCACCCCGCGCTCCGCCAGCCGGCGCGCCAGCAGGCAATTGGCGGCGAAGCTGCCGGGTTTACCCACGTCGGGTCCGTACATCTCGAGGGTCGCAGGATCTTCGTCGGCGAAGTCGGTCAGTTCCGGCACGGACATCTGCATGCGGTAGGCCATCTCGGCCTGAGCGATGCGGGCCAGGATCTCTTGGTCTCCGGTCCGGTCGTACTCGTCGCGGTTGAGCCGCGAGGCCAAGTCGAGCATGCGGCGGCGGTCCTCGCGGGAGACGCCTTCGGGGTCGCGCAGGTAAAGCACCGAATCCTCGCCGGCGCGGAGCTTGCATCCCTGGTGCTCGCTGGGCAGGAAGCCGCTGCCCCAGAAGCGGGCCGAAAGCGCCTGCATGTTGCCGGTGCCCTGGGAAATGAGTACGACGTAGGAAGGCAGGTTGGCGTTCACGCCGCCCAGGCCGTAGCTGACCCAGGCGCCGAAGGCGGGCCGGCCGGGCTGCTGGCTGCCGGTCTGGAAGAAGGTAATGCCCGGCTCGTGGTTGATCGCATCCGTCTTCATCGAGTGAATGAAGCAAATCTCGTTGGCGACCTTGGCGGTATGCGGCATCAACTCGCTTAGCCACACGCCATCCTGGTTGTTGGCATAGTGCGAGAAGCGGAACAGCGATGGGGCAACCGGCAGGCGGTCCTGCCCGCTGGTCATGCCGGTGATGCGCTGGCCCTGGCGGATGGAGTCGGGCAGGTCCTGGTTGAAGCGACCGCGCAAAGCGGGCTTGTAGTCGTAGAGGTCGATCTGGCTGGGCGCGCCCTCCATGTGCAGGTAAATCACCCGCTTGGCCTTGGGCGCAAAGTGTGGCAGTCGCCGTAGCGCGTCGGCGGCCCCGGCGTGCATGGGCTGTTCGGCGGCAATGGCGTCGGGGGAGAGCAGCGAGCCCAGGGCCGTTGCGCCCAGGCCAGCCCCGATCGTCCTGGCGGCGTTCATGAAGAAGCGCCGGCGGGTCATCGACAGCAGATGTTCTTCCAGCGGATCCATAACGGGTATCTAGTTCTTGCTGATGGCGGCGTCAGCACTCAGGACGGCGTTGGCAAGCATTGTCCAGGCGGCCAGCTCCGCAGGCGAGATGGCCTCGGGGACGGGGGCACGACCAGTTTTAACGAGGGAGGCGGCGTCCTCCGGGCTCGCGGCATATCGCTCGCGAAACTCCGCGAGCACGTCGGCCATGGTGTCAAGCTGCTCCGGCAGCGGCTCGCGGGAGGTGCAGCGGCGGACAAGGTTCGTCAGGCGCGTCCGGTCGTCCGGCGACTCACTGATGACCCGGGCAGCCAGCACGCGGGCGGCTTCGACGAACTGCGGGTCGTTCCAGAGCACCAGGGCCTGCAGCGGCGTGTTGGTGACGAGCCGGCGGGTCACGCAGAATTCGCGAGTAGGGGCGTCGAACGTCAGCATCGACGGGGGCGGCACCGCCCGCTTCCAGTAGGTGTAGAGGCTGCGCCGCCAGAAGTCCTCGCCCTCCCCTTCGACGTAGGTGCGGGTGTTGGACTGGAGCATGGAGACCTCTTCCCAGAGCCCCGGCGGCTGGTACGGATTCACCGGCGGGCCGCCGAGCTTCTCGACGAGCAGGCCCGAGACATACAGCGCCTGGTCACGAAGCTGCTCCGCCGCGAGGCGATGGCGGGGATAGAACGCCAAGAGTCGGTTCTCCGGGTCCTCGGCAACGACGTCCTGTCGCACCTGCGAGGATTGACGGTAGGTAGCGCTGGTGACAATCAGGCGGATCATCGCGTGGAGATCCCAGCCGGACTCGCGAAACTCGACGGCGAGCCAGTCGAGCAGCTCGGGGTGGCTGGGCCACTCGCCCTGCATGCCAAAGTCCTCGCCGGTGGCGACGATGCCTGTGCCGAAGAACTGCTCCCAGAGGCGATTGACGGTGACGCGGGCGGTCAGCGGGTTGTCTCGGCTGACGATCCAGCGCGCCAGGCCGAGGCGATTGACGGGCACATCCGGCGGCAGGCTGCCGAGCACCGCGGGGACGGCCCGGTCGACGGGTCTTTGCTTGTCGGGCAGGTCGTAGAGGCCGCGATCCAGCACGAAGGTCTTGCGGGGCCCGATATCGACGGTGAGTCCGTACGGCAGCACGGCGTACACCGAAGGACGCTCCGACATCACCATCGTCACGGGAATTTCGGCTCTCAGCTTGGCGAGCTGGGCCTCCAGCGAGGCGAGCTGCTGCGTCACCTTGCGGTAGAGGGGCGAATGCTCGACCCGCCAGGCGTGCACCAGCCTCGCCTCGAGGGGCTCTGCCCGGGCATCGTCCGGCACCAGGGCCGCAAACAGGTCGTGGCCCAGCCGATTTTCATCCGACACCCCGCGGAAGAAGAAGCCAGCCTCGCCGCCGGTATTAATCACCTTGAAGATGATGTCGTTCCGCCCGCGGCGGAGGGGGATGGTGAGGCGGTCCTGGTCGGGGGCGACCTGGCGATCGATCCTGACTGCGACGAGCTCCTCTCCGTTGGCGAAGACGCGGATGCCGTCGTCGCTGCCGAGGTAGATGTCCACCTGGCGCTGGGTCGGCGAGTAGACGCGCCGGCCGATGTAGACGGGCCCAAGGGTCTGGGGGAGGACCTTGATGCGCCCGTCGAAGATGGAGGGGTCGGGCAGCCACTTGCCGGCGCCTTCGGCGAAGGTGCGGGTCAGGTCGATGTCGCCGGCCTTCTCGATTTCCTGCTGCTGCTCATAGGCCCCTTCGGCGAGCTTGGGGAAGGGGCCGGCGATGTGCCATGTACCGGGCGCTTCTGGGAGCATGGCGATGCCCGCATCGCCGATCTGCCCCACCCGCAGGCGCACACGGCCGAAGGCGTGCTGGGCATACCGGGAATCGTACTTCAGCGTCACGTGCAGCTCGGTGCCGCCCTCGAAGCCGAAGGGGGCATCCGCCAGCAGCACCGCCATCCGGGTGCCGGGCTGGTTATGCGCATCGACCGCCCAGCCGTCGGTGTCGCCATCCTGGAAGACGTTGACGACCTTGAAATCGCCGTTGGTCTGCTCCACGTCGGCCCAGGCCCATTCGAAGGCAACCGGTTGGCGCTGCGAGGGGTCGGCAATGGAAACGGCTTCGGCGGCGATTCCATTGAGCACGGCGTTGCCATTGGGGGCACGGCCCACCCGGCCGCCAAAGAAGGTGGGGTCGCCCAGTGCCTCGAGCATCAAAAGCCGCAGGTTGCGCGCGTCGGTGCGGAGGACGAGGCGGTGCTCATCGGAATCAGGGTTAGCGCCCGAGGCGAGCACAGAGCCATCTTCCTGCACCTGCAGGGTCGCCCCGCCGGTGGACTCGGCCGAAAAGACGCTCGCGGCGGGCCACTGCACGCCGGCGCGGGCGAGAACTTCGGCGAGGAACGCCTGCCGCTGCTGCACCTCCTCCGGGGGCACGTTGTCGCGGGCGGCAATGGCGGAGGCGGTGTCGGCCTCCAGCTTCGTTCTGAGCTCCACCTGCTCTGGCGAGGGGATAGAGAGGAACGGCTCGAAGGCGCGCTTCGGGTCCGGCTGCTGGATGTAGACACCCTGCTCGCGGATGTTGTTGAAGAACGCCATCAGCCCGTAAAAATCCTCCTGCGTGACCGGGTCGAACTTGTGGTCGTGGCAGCGGGCGCAGCCCAGCGTCAGGCCCAGAAACACCGATCCGGTCGTCGCCACGCGGTCCACCGCATATTCCACCAGGTATTCCTCGTCGATTGCCCCGCCCTCGTCGCTGATGACGTGCGCCCGGTGGAAGCCGGTCGCGATCTTCTGGGCCATCGTGGCATCCGGCAGCAGGTCGCCGGCAAGCTGCTGGGTGACGAACTCATCGAAGGGCATGTTCCGCCGATACGCCTCCAGCACCCAGTCGCGCCAGGGCCAGATGGATCGCCCCGCGTCGGTGTGGATGCCGATGGTGTCTGCATAGCGCGCCTGGTCGAGCCACGGCGTCGCCATGCGCTCGGCGTAGCGCGTGCGGTACGGCTCCTCGGTCAGCAGGAGATCCACCCAGCGCTCGTAGGCGTCGGGCCGCGTGTCGGAGAGGAAAGCGTCCAGCTCCTCCAGAGTCGGCGGGAGACCGGTGAGGTCGAGGAAGACGCGGCGCAACAGTGTGGCGCGGTCGGCCTCGCCGCTGGGCTCCAGCCCCGCCGCCTGCAGCCGCTCGAGGATGAAGTGGTCCACCGCATTGCGCGCCCAGCCTGACGTCGCCGGCAGCGGCGGACGCTCGGGGGGGACAAACGCCCAGTGCGGCTCATACTCGGCCCCGCTCTCGATCCACCGGCGGATCAGCGCCTTTTCGCCGGGGGAGAGGGCGTGCTTCTCGCTGTCGGGCGGGGGCATGACCACGTCGGGATCCGTGGCGTTGATCCGGGCCCAGAGGGCGCTCTTCTCGAGGCTCCCGGGCACGATGGCCGCCACACCGTCGCGGAGGGCCAGGGCCCCTTCACGCTCGTCCAGCCGCATATTCGCCTGTCGAACGGGGGCATCCGGGCCGTGGCAGGTGAAGCAGCGGTCCGACAGGATCGGCCGAATGTCCCGACCAAATCGCACCTCCTCCCGTCCACCCGCCCCGGCGGCGTGCAGGGGAGGCTCCGCCAGCACGCCGGGGCTGCCCGGACCCATCGAAACCAGCGCAATCGCGCCGGCGGCGACCGCGGCAAGGGCTGTCAATTTGATCGCCAAACGCATTTACGGCCTCTCCGTGCCCCCGTTTACCTCGGACCCAGCGGGAATTGACCCCTCAAGTGTAGTCGAAACGCCCCAGAAACACACGGGAACGGCGACAGTTCTCGCCGATGGATGGCTTGCCCTCCGGGTTAAGGGGAGGCCCCCGAGCCCCCTGCCCCGCCTCGCCCGCCATGCCGGTTGTTGGCGGCTCAGCAGGTCATTCACAACCCCCGGCGAGTCAGATGGCAAGCACATCGATACGGGCAACGACAAGCGTTACGTCCGCCGGGACGACCAGGGGCAGTTCAAGGAGGTCACGGATGTGGGTCGCTCTCACGCCCAGGACCAGAAGCAGCAGGCCAGGACCAAGTCCACCCCGGCCACGGCGACCGGGGCGACCGATAAGGCCGACATGGAAATCGCGTTCGGTCACGGGGCGGGCTGGACTCTGCTTGGGGCCAGGGCGACGCGCTCGATGGCGGACTGGAGCTGCTCGACGTTCACGGGCTTGGTGAGGTGCTCTGCGAAGCCGGCCTCGCGGCTGCGCTGAATATCCACCTCCATGCCGTAGCCGGACAGGGCAATGCCCAGGGTGGGCATCTCCGCCGAGAGCTGGCGCATCAGGTCGTGGCCGGTGCCGTCGGGCAGGCCCAGATCGCTGATGAGCAGGTCAAAGCCCTCCTGCCGGGCGGCCTGGAGGGCTGTGGCAACGTCCTTGGCATGGGTAACGCGGTATCCCAGGCGTCGCAGAAGGCGGACGAGCACGCGGGCGCTGTCGACATGATCCTCGACGAGCAGGACATGCAGGGCGGGCGTGTCGGCCTCCATGAGGGGCCGCAGGTCGGTTCGCGGCGGGCGGCGTGGTCGGACATGCTCCCCGCGAGCGGCCGGGAGGCTGACGGAGAAGACGGCGCCGCGACCCGGGCCAGCGCTTTGTGCGGTGATGTGGCCGGCGTGCATGTCCACCAGGGCCTTTGAGATGGCCAGCCCCAGGCCCAGTCCGCCGAACTGGCGGGAAATGGTGCGGCTGCCCTGCTCGAAAGCGTCGAAGACGCGGCTGAGGACCTCCGGCTCGATGCCGACACCGGTGTCGTGCACGCTGACGACGACGCGCTGGGCGTCGGCAAGCTGCTCGTTGCGGCAGCGCACGCGGATTTCCCCGCCGGCGGGCGTGAACTTCACGCCATTCTTGATGAGGTTCCAGAAGATCTGCTGAAGGCGGCCGGGATCGCCGATGGTGCGGGAGCTGTCGGCGACACAATCCAGCACGAGGCGCACGCCCTTTTCCGCGGCCTCGGGCGAGCAGATCTCCATGGCCTGGCGGACGACGAGGTTCAGGTCCACCTCCTGGAGGTTGAGCTGCAGCTTTCCGCGGGCGACGCGGGTGAGATCGAGCAGGTCATCGATAAGGCGAGCCTCCAGCTCGACATTGCGGCGGACGGTGGCGAGGGCCTCGCGGGCCTCGGGGGTGATGGTGGGGTCTCCCTCCAGCAGCTGGACGGTGACGAGGACGGGGGTGAGGGGGGTGCGCAACTCGTGCGAGAGGACGGCCAGGAAATGGTCCTTAGCCTCGCTGGCGGCCTCGGCGTCGGCCTTTGCCTGTTCGAGGGACTGGTTGATGAGTGTGAGATCGCTGGTGCGCTGCTCGACGCGCGCCTCCAGCTCCTCGTTGGCCAGGCGCAGTGCCTCCTCGGCCTTCTCGCGCTCGGCGACCTCGTTCTCCAGGGCGCGGTTGGCGGCGGCCAGGGCACGGGTCTTGCGGAACAGCTCTGCGAAGACGGCGATCTTGGAGCGGAGGACCTTGGGGTTGAAGGGCTTGCTGAGATAGTCGACGCCGCCGGCGCCATAGGCCAGGAGCACGTCGTCCTCATCCTGCAGGTGGGCGGTGAGAAAAAGGATGGGGATGTGGCGGGTGCGCTCGCGCCGCTTAATGACCTGTGCGAGCTCCGGGCCGCTCATGCCGGGCATGCGGATATCCAGGACGAGGGCGGCAAACTCGGTATTGAGCAGGGCCAGGAGCGCCGCCTCGGCGGACTCGGCGCGGACGAGGTTGTAGCCCGGGGACTCGAGGATCGCCTCCAGCGCGTCGAGATTGCGCGGCTGGTCGTCGACCAGGAGGATGTTGACGGGACTGGGCACGAGAAGATCTTCGGCTCAGGTGCGGCGGAAGTTCTTGTCCACGATGGCGAAGAGGATGATGACGAACCCGGCAAGACGGATCAGGTACAGCAGTATGCGCTCCTCGCCCAGGTCGTAGAGCAGGGAGAGGACCAGCCGACCAGCCGAGAGCACAAACAGGGCGATGGCGAACAGGAGAAACAGGCGGTCCCGGCTCTCCCACCAGAAGCGGAGAAAGAAGATCCCCGCCGCGGCGAAGCCCATGGCGATGGCGCCTGAGAGGATGTGGATGGCATTGACCATGAGACTCCAGTGGGCCTATCGCTTCTCCCAGATGAGGCCAAAGAGCAGTACGATGACGCCCAGCAGCGCGATCAGCGCGCGGTAGAGGGCCATGTCGGCGGAGGCGGGGAAAAGGATGCGATCGACGAAGAGCAGCGCGTTTTCGGCGGTGAGCAGCAGGAAGAAGACGCCGGTCCAGAGCAGAAGCTTGACATTGGTGCGCAGGTAGCTGCGCAGCAGCAGCGCTGAGCAGGCCAGTGCCGTGAGGGTGCAGAGGATGTAAACGGCCATCTCCAAGGGGTTATTCCTCTCTCCGCAGCTTGAAGGCGTCAGCGAAGGCCTCGAGCGTGTCGGGGCGTGAGTAGATCAGCTTGATTAGGGTCACGGGGCGTTCCTCGTCGAGCGTCGCCAGCTCCTTGACTATCCGGCCCAGCTCAGCGCTCCTGGGCTGGAACTTGAAGCAGGCATCTTCATCCTCCACGAGCAGGCCCCCTGCCAGTAGGCTGGCAAGCACCGCCGAGACGCGCTTGGGCTGGAGGTAGAGGCGGGCGCCGACCTCCATGATGCTCCAGGATCGCTCTGGCTCAGCGCGCAGCAGAAGCAGCGTGCGGAGATGATCGACAGAGTCGATGTGCTTCAGGATGAACTGCTGTAGATCCAAGATTACGAAAAACCTTGCGTCAGTACCGTCGGTCAGTGCCACAACTACCCGATGAAGGCTCAGCGGTACAGCCACACCCGCAAGAGCGACAGAAGCTGATCGGTGTTGACTGGCTTGGCAACATAGTCACTTGCGCCCGCCTGCAGGCACTTCTCACGATCTCCCTTCATCGCCTTGGCCGTCAGGGCAAGAATCGGCAGCGTGCGGAACTGCGGATCGTTTCGAATCTCCCGCAGCGTCTCGTATCCGTCCATCTCGGGCATCATGATGTCCATCAGCACGACCGCAAGATCGGGCGTCTGCTTGATGATCTCAATTGCCTGGCGGCCGTTGGTGGCGCTGAGCACCTCCATCTCCTGCTGCTCCAGGAGCGTCGTGAGGGCGAAGATGTTTCGGGCGTCGTCGTCCACAACCAGCACGCGCTGCCCCTTCAGCACGTCGCTGGAGCCGTGCAGGCGCTCCAGCAGCCGCTGCTTGGCCAGCGGCAGATCCTCGACCACGCGGTGCAGAAACAGGGCCGTTTCGTCGAACAGCCGCTCGGGCGACTGCACGTCCTTGAGCACGACGCTCTTGGCGACGCTCTTGAGGCGGTTCTCCTCGTCCTCGCTCAGCTCCTTGCCGGTGAACACGACCATCGGCACATCGCGCAGCGCCGGCTCCGCCTGAACACGCTCCAGCAGTTCAAAGCCGCTCATGTCCGGCAGGCGCAGGTCCACCACGCAGCAGTCGAACACGCGGTCCATCAGCGCTTCCACGGCTTGATGACCAGTGCCCACCGCCGTGACCTCGATGTCGTCGTGGCTCAGGAGCTCAACGATGCTGGTGCGCTCGCGATCGTTGTCCTCGACCACCAGCAGCCGCTTGGTGTGCGGGGCCACGTAGCTGCGGATGCGGTCCAGGGCAAGCTCCAGGTCCTGCGTGGTCGCAGGCTTCACGAGATAGGAAAACGCCCCGTGCGACAAGCCATGCTGCCGCTCCTCCTCGATCGAGAGCATCTGAACGGGGATATGTCGCGTCGCAGCGTCCAACTTCAGGTTGTTCAGGACCGTCCAGCCCAGCATGTCCGGCAGGAAAACGTCCAGCGTGATGGCCGCCGGTCGGTACTGCCGCGCCAGGGCCAGGGCGCTCTGGCCGCGGTTGGTGACGATGCCCCTGAAGCCCTTATCGCGAGCCAGGCCCAGCAGGATGCGGGCGTAATGCGGGTCATCGTCCACGATCAGCAGCACGCTGTCTTCCGGGCTGATCGCCTCGCGGTCGTCGGGAACGGCTTCCTCGCTGTGGGCAACCGCCAGGACCGGCATGGAAGCCTCCAGCACCTCCGAGGCCGCACGTGACCGGAATGGGACCATCGCCCGGGCCGGGGCGGTGTACGTCTGCGGCAGGAAGAGCGTGAAAGTGCTGCCTTCGCCGGGGTTGCTGACGAGCTTGATCTCGCCGCCCAGCAGCGTCGCCAGCTCGCGGCTGATGGCCAGTCCCAGTCCGGTTCCTCCGTACTTGCGGCTGGTGCCGGCGTCGGCCTGCTGGAAGGCCTCGAAGATGAGTTTCTGCTTTTCAGGGGCGATGCCGATGCCCGTGTCGGTGACAGAGAAGGCGACGACACCATCGGCGCTGCGAAGAACCGGGTGCTCTGGCGACCAGCCCTCGGTGACGGGCTGCACGGTCATGGCCACATGGCCGCGGGCCGTGAACTTGAACGCGTTGGACAGCAGGTTCTTGAGGATCTGCTGAAGCCGCTTGGGATCGCTCGTGAAGGTCCGGGGCAGCTCCGGCGACACGTCCAGGTGGAAGGGCAGGCCCTTGCTCTCGGCGATGTGGTGGAACGTCCGCTGCACGCTGTCGCGGAGCGAGCCGAAGGTGATCTGCTCCACCTCGACGGTCACCGTGCCCGACTCGATCTTCGACAGGTCGAGAATGTCGTTGATCAGCGTCAGCAGGTCGGTGCCCGCGGAGTGAATGTTGCGGGCAAACTCCACCTGCTTGGTCGACAGGTTCCCCGCGGCGTTCCCGCTGAGCTGCTGGCCGAGGATCAGGATCGAGTTCAGCGGCGTGCGCAGCTCGTGGCTCATGTTGGCCAGGAACTCGCTCTTGTACTTGCTGGTCAGGGCCAGCTCCGCCGCCTTCTCTTCCAGGGCGCGGCGGGCCTGTTCCACTTCCTTGTTTTTGCGCTCCACTTCCACGTTCTGCTCGGCGAGCTGCTTGGCCTTGCTGGCCAGCTCCTCGTTGGTCTGCTGGAGCTCGGCCTGCCGCGTCTGCAGCTCAAGCGTGAGCTGCTGCGACTGCGCCAGCAGGCCCTCGGTCTGCATCGTGGCCTCGATCGTGTTGAGCACGACCCCGATCGACTGCGTGAGCTGCTCCAGGAAGCTCAGGTGCGTCGCGGTGAAGGGGCGCAGCGATGCCAGCTCGATCACCGCCTTGGTCTCTCCCTCGAACAGCACCGGCAGCACGACTACGCTCGCCGGCTCCGCGCTGCCGAGGCTCGAATGAATGCGCGTGTACTCCGGCGGAACGTCGTTCAGCAGCACGCTCTGCTTCTCGAGTGCGGCCTGGCCCACCAGCCCCGCGCCCACGGGAATCTGCCGCGGCTGGTCCTCCCGCTCGGCATAGCCGGCCAAGAGGCGCAGCACCCGGTGGCGCCCCGGCTCCGCGCTGGCCATCTGGTAAATAGTGCCCTGCTGGGCGTTCATCAGTGGAGATAGCTCCGACAGCAGCATCTGCCCCACGGTCACCAGGTCGCGCTGCCCCTGGAGCATGCGCGTAAACTTCGCAAGGTTCGTCTTCAGCCAGTCCTGCTCCTGGTTCCGCTCCGTCGTCGCACGGAGGTTGTCGATCATCGTGTTGATGTTGTCCTTGAGCTCCGCCACCTCGCCGCGCGTCTCCACCTGGATCGACCGCGTCAGATCGCCTTTTGTCACCGCCGTCGCCACTTCGGCGATGGCGCGCACCTGATTGGTCAGGTTGGCCGCCAGGAGGTTCACGTTGCCGGTCAGGTCCTTCCAGGTGCCCGCGGCGCCCGGGACGTTGGCCTGGCCGCCCAGACGCCCTTCCACGCCGACCTCGCGGGCCACGTTCGTCACCTGCTCGGCGAACGTCGCCAGGGTGTCGGTCATGTTGTTGATCGTCTCCGCCAGCGCCGCCACCTCGCCCTTGGCTTCTACGGTCAATTTCTGACGCAAATTCCCATTCGCAACCGCGGTAACCACCTTCACGATGCCTCGCACCTGGTCTGTCAGATTGGCACCCATGACGTTCACGGAGTCCGTCAGGTCTTTCCATGTGCCCGCCACCCCGGGGACCTGCGCCTGGCCGCCCAGCTTGCCCTCGGTGCCCACCTCGCGGGCCACGCGGGTCACCTCCGCCGCGAAGGCGTTGAGCTGGTCGACCATCGTGTTGATGGTGTTCTTCAACTCCAGGATCTCGCCTTTCACGTCCACTGTGATCTTGCGGGAAAGGTCGCCCCGGGCGATGGCGGTGGCCACGTCGGCGATGTTGCGCACCTGGCCGGTGAGGTTGCTGGCCATGGCGTTGACGTTGTCGGTCAGGTCCTTCCAGGTGCCGGCGACGCCCGAAACGGCCGCCTGGCCGCCCAGCTTGCCTTCGGTGCCGACCTCGCGGGCCACGCGCGTCACCTCAGCCGCGAAGGAGCGCAGCTGCTCCACCATGGTGTTGATCGTCTCCTTGAGCTGCAGGATCTCGCCGCGCACGTCCACCGTGATCTTCTTGGAGAGGTCGCCGTTGGCGACCGCGATCGTCACTTCCGCGATGTTGCGAACCTGGGCCGTCAGGTTGCCCGCCATCTGGTTCACGTTGTCGGTCAGGTCCTTCCAGGTGCCGGCGACGCCCTTCACCTCGGCCTGGCCGCCGAGCTTGCCCTCGGTGCCCACTTCGCGGGCCACACGCGTCACCTCCGCCGCGAAGCTGGAGAGCTGGTCGACCATCGTGTTGACTGTGTTCTTCAGCTCCAGGATCTCGCCCTTCACGTCCACCGTGATCTTGCGGGACAGGTCGCCGTTGGCCACCGCCTTCGTTACGTCGGCGATGTTGCGGACCTGCGACGTCAGGTTGCTGGCCATCTGGTTGACGTTGTCGGTGAGGTCCTTCCAGGTGCCGGCGACGCCCTTCACCTCGGCCTGTCCGCCCAGCTTCCCCTCCGTGCCGACTTCACGGGCCACGCGGGTCACTTCCGAGGCAAAGGCGTTGAGCTGGTCGACCATCGTGTTGATCGTGTCCTTGAGCTGAAGGATTTCGCCCTTCACGTCCACGGTGATCTTGCGGGACAGGTCGCCGCGCGCCACGGCTGTCGTCACCTCCGCGATGTTGCGCACCTGGCCGGTCAGGTTGCTGGCCATCGAGTTCACGGAGTCCGTCAGGTCCTTCCAGGTTCCTGCGACGCCCGATACGGCCGCCTGTCCGCCGAGGCGGCCATCAGTGCCCACCTCGCGAGCCACGCGCGTCACTTCCGAGGCGAAGGCATTGAGCTGGTCGACCATCGTGTTGATCGTGTCCTTCAACTCAAGGATCTCGCCCTTTACGTCCACCGTGATCTTGCGCGAAAGGTCACCCCGCGCAATCGCTGTCGCCACGTCGGCGATGTTGCGCACCTGACCCGTCAGGTTGCTCGCCATCGAGTTCACTGAGTCGGTCAGGTCCTTCCAGGTGCCCGCCACGCCGCCCACCTGGGCCTGGCCGCCCAGCTTGCCCTCGGTCCCGACCTCGCGGGCGACGCGCGTCACCTCGGCGGCGAACGCGTTCAACTGGTCCACCATCGTGT
>JBGTBZ010000094.1:0-3462 GCA_041749155.1 Phycisphaerae bacterium | reverse complement strand
CGATGATGGGCCCGCCGACGTCCTGCAGGCCGATCTCGAGGATGACGTCGCCGGGTAGAAGCCCGAAGTGCTGAGCCGCGGGACCGGTCGGATCGACGGACTTGACGTACAGGCCCTTGAGCGATCCCTGCTCGGGCCAGGCTTCGATCTCCAGGGTCTCGCTGAACGGTCGGCCGCGGATGTCCTTGCCGCCGATCTGCTGGGCCCAGGGCTCCTTCTCCTTCTTGACGCCCATCATGGTCTGGAGGTAGCTCTGCCCGCCGCACCCCTTACCGCCGATCAGGTACATGATGATGGCGAAGGTGACGAGCAATCCGACAAGACCGAAGCCGGCGCGCATGATGACTCCCGGGCTGAGGGCCGGTTGATTCTAGGTCAGCCGGACGAGGCGAAACTCCTGGCTGCTCATGAGCTCGCGGCGCAGTCGGGCGAGGCGATCCTCGCGAACGTACTTGATGCGGGCATCCAGCGTGACTCCGTTCGCGGCGTCCTCGGCAGGCTTGCGGTGCCCCGGCCGGGCGAGGCGGACGAAAGTGACGCTCATGCCGTGATCCTTCAGGAGTGCCTCGAAGCGCTCCACGCAGTCGGGGCGGTCGTCGGTGCGCACCTTTACGCCCACCGTGTGAACCGAGGGCAGGCGCGCCCGCATCCAGCCCAGTACCAGCAACGCGACCAGCAGCAGCAGCGCCGCGGCGACGGAGAGGACGTACATGCCAAAGCCGGCGGCGAGGCCCAGGGCGGCGATGCTCCAGATGCCCGCCGCCGTGGTCAGGCCCTGGACGCGGTTGCGGTGCTGGATGATGCTGCCGGCGCCCAGGAACCCGATGCCCGTCATGATGCCGTAGGCGATCCGCGCCGGGTCCACGCTCACCAGGTACCGGTCGCCAAGCTCCGGGAGCGAGCCCGGGCCGTCGGGACGCGTCCAATCCGTTGAGCTGATCGACAGCGACACGATCATCGCCAGCGCCGAGCCGGCGCACACCAGCATAAACGTTCGAAACCCCGCCTCGTGGCCCTGGATCTCGCGCTCGAGCCCGATCAGCCCCCCCAGGGCCGCCGCGAGGATCAGCTTCACGACGGCCTCGCCGGTCGGGCCCAGGGCGGCGATGCGCAGCTCGATGGCGTTCTCAAGCTGCGTCAGCCATCCGCCGTCGATGGCGATGGCCAGCAGGGGCAGGTGCTCGATGGCTCCCATGGGGGGATCGTAACCCCCTGCGGCGCCGGCGCTAACGCGCTAGCTCTCGTCCCATGCCAGGGCGGAGGCGACGTCGGGCTCGAGGACGAACATTTTCTCAAGCCGGGTGATCTTCAGAAGCTCGTGCAGGCGAGGGCTGAGGCCGGCGAGGATGAGCTTTCCCCCCGCCCGGACGACCGCCTGGCGCGCCCCGACCAGCACCCCGATCATGCTCGAGCTGATGTACTGCACCTCGCGGAAGTCGATGATCAGGCGGTTGCTGCCCTTGCCCAGCAGGCGGTCCACGTGTGCGCCCAGGGCCTCGATGATGGCGGGATCCATGAGGGAGGCCTCCCGCAGGGCCATGATGGTCCACCCATCGCGCTCGCTCACATCCACGGGCAGAACCTTGGCGGGATCCTTCGAGTCCTTGGGCTCAGGCATGGCTTGAGTCTGCCAGCAACCGGCTGGGCAGGCAAGTACCTGGTTCCTGTTCCCCCAGCGCCTGGCCTGCTGCATACCGCCAGCAGACCGGCTATCCTCAAGGCATATGGAAGGCGTCACCACCGCGATCGTCCTGTTCATCTTCGTCTGCATCCTCTTCCCGAGGCTTATCGACAACCGGGCGCAGTATTACATCGCCTTCGTCCTCACGCTGCTGATCATCCTCGTCGATGCTCTGCGGCGCATCTGGTTCGATCCCGCCGCCACGGAGGATTCGGGGCTCATCACCTTCACGCACGTCGCCATCGCCGTGCTGCAGGTGGCGGCGATGGTCCTGCTGTTCATGTCCGCCGGCGGGCTGACGGTCCGCGGGCTGAGCAAGGAGATGACCGGCGCGTTCGAGGTGATCCGCCGCGGGGAGACGGAGAAGGAGATCATCATCCCCATCGGCGACGGCGGGGAGAGGAAGGAGCGCAAGCGCGCCATCGACACGATCGGCGAGACGCCCGAGCGCATCGACCTGACGGCGGAGGCCAATGCCGGCGCCGGCTACCCCCCCAAGCCCCCGACGCCCGGACCCGCCAAGCGCAGCGAGGCGGGACCGCTGCCGATGGACTAGGGGGGGAAATGACGAATGTCGAAACCAGAATGACGAATCAAGGTCGAATGACCAATGACGAAGGCCCGCACGTTCGGGCCATCGCAGTGTCGGTCCTTCTACTGGGCGCCGTTTGCGTCGTGCTGCAAGTGGCACCCGCCGCGGTGCCAAAGCGCGTGGCGGTGATGGTGGTAGCCGGCACACTCGCCATCTTCGGCGTCGGGATGATTGTGGACCTGTTTTCGTACGCGAAACCGGATGACTGGCTTGCCAGCTTCGGCGGCTGGATCGGGTTTGCGGTGGTGCTCGCGGGTGTATTCGCGTTACCGCGCGTGCGACCACCGGCCGGTGCATAACCACACGCCCGTCAGGGTATTAGTTTCGGCGGCACCGCCTCATGCTACTCCGGCTCCACCTCCAGGTACCACAGGAGCGTGGCGGCTTCCTTCACCAGGTCGTGGTTGCTGCGGCGGCGCTCGTCGAGGCCGCTGAGGGTGAAGCCGATGCGGGCCAGCAGCTCCTGCATGGGGGTGTTGTTGGCGGGGACTTCGGCGTAGAGGGCGCGGATCTGCCCACCCCCTTCCCCGCCCCCCACCCCTTCCCCCTCCCCGGCGCGCTCGCGGGCGGCGCCGGTGAGCTGGTAGAGCATGGCGGTGCCGAAGCCCTGGCGGCGGTAGTCGTAGTCGACGCGGATGTCGATCAGCTCCAGCGTGCCAAGCTGCGGTCGCAGGACGGCGACGAGGCAGGCGACGGGCGTGCCCTCGACCTCGACGGCGATGGCAGCGCCCTCCTCGATGCCGCCGGCGACCTGCTTGTAGGCGTAGCGGGTATCGGGGGAGAGGCGGTTGGGGTCGATGAGCTTCTCGCGCAGGGGCCGCTGCTCGATCTTCCAGGCGGAGGCCAGCCCCTCGCCCTCGCGGGCGAGATGGAGGTAGTCGCGGCTCTCGACGGTACCGTCGATCTCCTCGAGGTGCGGGAGGTCGGCGGGGGTCATGGGGCGCAACTGCATGGGGGATGATAAGCGGAGGGCAGAGGGCAGAGGGCAGAGGACAGATCTGTGGGTTGGAGGACTATCCGCGCTCTGACCTCTGCCTTCTCCCGTCTGCCTTCTGCTCTGGTTATGATCGGGCCCGCAGCCATGAGCGACGACCGCCCCACCATTTCGGTTTCCCGAACCAGCCCGGATCCGGCCTCGCCGACGGCGGAGACGGTGCTGGATTTCTCGGAAGAGGCCGATCCCGCGACG
>JBGTBZ010000093.1:0-3057 GCA_041749155.1 Phycisphaerae bacterium | reverse complement strand
CTGGCGGGTCGGGTCGTGCAGCGGCTGGCCGGGCGTGGCGGGGCTCTGGGGGGCGGGGTGATCCAGCGGCACGGGCGAGTACGAGGCGGGCGTCATGTCGAAGGGATCCACATGCTCCCGGGCGTCGGGGGCATCCGGTTGCTCTGGCGCTGCCGGGCGTCGCTGAGATTCGGTGGCCTGGGAGGGAGGCACGTTCGGGTGGCCTTGGGGGTCGGACATCTGTGGCTCAAAAGCTTGGGCGCTGCTCCTGCCCGGCGCCGCAAACAGAGGGCAAAGTCGGACAGACCGGGCAGGGACGCGAATGTTAGTGCCTTCGGAGCATGGATGCACGAGCGAGATTTGATCAGGGGGTCCGGGTTCTCCCGCCCGCCGAAGCGGGCGAGGCCACGGAAGCTGAAGCGGGCGAGGCGCCCGGAATCGGCGCTTGTCTGCATCCCGCCCGGCGGGGTCACTTTACGGGGACGTGCTTCTCGGGTGGAATGTGGACATGCCATCGCCAAACAAGCCCGACTCAGGCTCCGCCCACGCCCGCCTGTGCGCCTACCTTCGCGAAAACGCCGTCCTGGACAGCATCGGCAGCAACATCGGCTGGGATGAGCAGACGCAGCTTCCCAAGGCCGGCACCGACCTGCGGGCCGATCAATCCTCTCTCCTGGCGCGGCTCTCGCACCAGCGGGGGACCGATCCGAAGCTCGGAAATCTGATCTCCGCCGCCGAGGAGGCGGCACGAGGCATGCCGGCGGACTCCGACGAGGCCACCACCGCCCGCGAGGCCCGGCGCGACTACGACCGCAAGACAAAGCTTCCGCCGGAGCTGGTGGAGGAGATGGCGCGGGCGCAAGTGCAGGGTCATGCCGCGTGGGTCGAGGCTCGCAGGACCAACGACTTTGAGATGTTTCAGCCGCACCTGGCGACGACGATCCGGCTCAAGCAGCGCGAGGCCGAGTGCGTTGGCTACGACGTCAGCCCCTACGACGCCCTCCTGGACGATTACGAACCCCGAGAGACGGCGGCGGGCGTGCAGAAGGTCTTCGACGGCTTCAAGAACGAGCTGATCGACCTCGTCGGCCGCATCCAGGAGAGCGGCCGCAAGCCGCGGACGGACCTGCTGGAGCGGAGTTTTCCGGTCGAGAGCCAGAAGGAGCTGACGCGGATGGCGGCCCAGGCGGTGGGGTTTGATTTTGATGCGGGTCGCCTGGACATCGCCGTGCATCCGTTCTGCTCGGGTCTTGGCCCGGGCGATACGCGGCTGACGACGCGTTACGACGAGAAGGATGTGGGCAACAGCTTCTTTTCCACGCTGCACGAGGCGGGGCATGGGCTGTACGAGCAGGGGTTAAGGAAGCGCGAGTACTTTGGCACGGGCTGCGCCGATTCCGTTTCGCTGGGCATCCATGAGAGCCAGAGCCGTATGTGGGAGAACCTGGTGGGACGGAGCCGGCCGTTCTGGGAATTCTTCTGGCCGAAGGTGCAGCCGATGTTCTCGGCGCTTTCGGGCGTGAAGATGGAAGAGTGGCTGGGCGCGGTGAACGCGATCCGCCCGACGTTCATCCGCACAGAGGCCGACGAGGCGACCTACAACCTGCACATCCTCATGCGTTTCGAGCTGGAGCAGGCGATGCTGACCGAGCAGCTATCGCCGGGCGATCTGCCCGGGGCGTGGGATGAGAAGATGCGCGGATACCTCGGGATCACGCCCCCGGAGCCGAGCAAGGGGGTGCTGCAGGATGTGCACTGGTCGAGCGGTTACATGGGATATTTCCCGACGTACACGCTTGGGAACCTGTACGCTGCCCAGTTCTTCGAGGCGGCGCGCACGGACCTGGGCGACCTGGATGGCCAGTTCCGCCGCGGCGAGTTCCGGCCCCTCCTGGACTGGCTGCGCACGAAGATCCACCACCAGGGCCGCCGCTACACGGCCAGGGAGCTGGCACAGCGAATCACGGGGAAGGACCTGGGCCACGAAGCCCTGATGAGCCACCTGAAGCGCAAGGCCGGGGAGTATTACGGGGTGACAGGTTAGAAGCTAAAAGCTAGGAGTTAGAAGTTAGGAGCCGGAGGCGCCTCTCCTAGCTTCTGGCTTAACCGGCGCATCGAACGCCACCACGACCTGCGAACCGTAGATGGGGTAGTCGATGCGGCAGCGGTGGCCGCGGAAGCGGTCGGGGTTCCAGCCGAGCTTGCCGCAGATCGTCGTTAGAAGCTGGGCATACCACGGCACCTCCGCGGCGCGGAACTTGCTCGTCCCCATCCCCAGCGGCTGGATCGATTCGATCAGGTCCAGCCGGTCCACGTCGCGCTGGCGATCGTTCACATCGGCGATCCCTTCGAACGCCGTGTCGTAGATGTAGAGCGACGGCTCGCCCGCGGGCGCAACCTCCTCGTGCACCAGCACATCGAACAGCAGCAGCTTGGAAGGCGCGTTGACCTCCACGAACACATGCCGCTTGCGCCCCGCCTTCTCGGGCGACACGTAGCGCGGCAGCTCCCCGCGGTTGACCTCCGCGAACACCAGATCCGTCGCGGAGCGCGGGCCAAAGCCATGGTCCGCCAGCAGGTAGTGCACGACATCCCCCACGCGGTGCACCTCCAGCTCGATCGGCGGGCTGGAGCTGAACTCATCGAGCCGCAATCCGTCGAAGCCGTCCACGGGCATGCCCTCCAGCGTCTGCGGGCGGCGGGGCGGCTCGCCATGGGCGTTGTGCGCCAGGCTCGGCACGCGTCGCGTGGCGAACTTGATGCGTCCACCGGGGCGCAGGCGCTGCAGGCCCAGCAAGCCGATTACCCAGACGATGTCCAGGTGCTCCCCGTCGGGACTGGGGTGGATGAACGCGCACGACAGATACGTCTCCGCCGCGTGGCCATGAAGCTGGCTGAGGGCGCGAAATGCCGCCTGCTTGCGGCGCAGTTCAAACTCCGCCCGCGCCTCGGGCAGCCAGGCCGACAGGATCGCGTCAAACCCGCTGCGGTCGCCCGCCTCGCTCCGGATGAGCTCCTCGAAGCGGGCCGCCGCCTGCTCAAGGTCGGCGACCAGCTCGCGCGAGACGCCCTTGCGAC
>JBGTBZ010000092.1:0-2116 GCA_041749155.1 Phycisphaerae bacterium | reverse complement strand
CGATGCTCTGGCGGCTCCGCCGCGAGCCGGCGAAGCGGTGGGTGCTCTCCCTGGCCCCCGCAGTGGTGGCGGCGCTGCCGTTCCTGGGGCTCCAGGTGGTGCAGAACGTGGGAATCACCGGCAATCCGCTAAAAACGCCTTACGTGCAGTACCTGGAGCGTTACCAGCCCAACACCGCCCCCGGATTCCGCGGAATCGACCGCTCCCTGCGCCCAGAAAGCACACTCCAGCAGAAGCACGACTACTACGACCACTTCCTGATCCACTACCTCGAGCAGCACCGCCTGGCCGACGTTCCCAAGACACTCTTCGGCGACCGCCTGCCAAAGGTCTTCGCCTCGGTGCTGCCGCACATGCTCCTGGCGATCTTCCTGCCCGCGGCGGCGCTGGCGCTGACCGACGGGCGGCGGCGGGTCGTGGCGGCAATTCCGCTGCTGTTTCTGGGGCTCTATACGCTGAATCCAGTCTTTTTGCCGCACTATGCGGTGGTCTTTTCGCCGACTTTCGTGGTGCTGGCGGTTTTGGGCGCCGAATCGATCGCCAGCGCCGCCGGCCGCTGTCGTGATTTTCTGCTGGCGGCGGGAGCCGTCACCATCCTCGTGCTGGGCACCGCGGGCTTCCCGGAGCTGAATCTAGGCACCGGCGGGCACGGCGGGATGGAAACGGTGACCAATGCCGCCCAAGAGTTGGAGAACCTGCCCTACAAGCCGGCGGTCGTGCTGTTCCCCTACGAGCACACCCCCCAAAGGCGGATGAACTTCCACGACGAGCCGGTCTACAACATCACCACCGCATGGCCCGACGACGCGGAGGTGATCCGCGCCCACGGCCGCGGTGACGACGACATCCGCATCATCCGCTACTACGCGCAAAGACAGCCCGAGCGGCACTTCTATGTCTACGACCGCCACACCCACCAGGTGATCCACCTGGGCCGGGGGCCGGAACTCCTGCGGGAGCGGGAGTAGCGGCGGTCATTCCGCAGGCGCGCTGCCAGGCATCGGCGGATCGATCTCCTGATCGAGGCGGCCGCTCCGCTGTTCAACCAGGGCGCGGGTGACCCGGCCCAGCGGGAAGGTGATGCTCTGGGTCCGGTCCATGAAGATGACCTGGCGGTCGGGCTGGTGCTCGGCGTAATAGGCCAGGATCTGCTCGCGCCGACCGTCCAGGTCGTGGGCCCAGACGATGTCGGCGTCGTCGGGGGTGGGGCTCTGGACGTTGTAGACCGGCTCCCAGTGGAACGGCTCGCCATCGCCGGGGCCGGTATACCGCACCAGAACCAGCGCCCGCTGGCCGTGGAGCTTCAGTTCGGCCGGAAGCAACTCGTACTTGAAGGTGAGATCCGCCTGTTTCGCGAACCAGTCAAAGGGCTTGTTGAACTGATACTGCCAAACCGCCAGCATGAACCCGCCGCCGGCGGCGCAGATCCCGACGGCCGACACCGCGCGCCGAAGCTCACCGCGGGTGAGGCGCTCCAGAGTGGCGAAACCCGTAACAGCCAGCAAGGTCATCGGGGCTGCCAGTGGCAGGGGGTAGTGCGAGAGATAGAAGGGGTTGGAGCTGTAAAGCAGAACGAAAAGCACGATGCTCGCAAGCGCCATGGATCCGACCGGACGAAGCAGCGGAAGACTCCCGGCCGCGGAGTGGGTCTTCGGCACCGTGCGACTTCGATACGGATAGAAGGCGGCCAGCGCCCCCAGGAGCGCCAACGGCGCAAGCCAGACGCTGGGCAAGGTTGATCGGAGCGTCATGGGCACCCGCTCCCGCCAGAACAGCGACCACATGCCCTGGTCCTGCCGGCGGCGCAACTCGGGCGTCACGAAGAGGTCATATAGGTCCTGCTTTTGCCGAAGCGGGCTGATGGCCGCCGGCGATCCGGTTTGTGAGGCCTCCGAGCCGTACTCCGTGCCCGGCTGGTACAGGTTCAGGTACCTCACGTACGGCGGCAGCAGGATGCTGCCGGTGGTGCCATGATTCAGCGTCGCCTGAAGGATAAGAAACGGCATCGCCGCCAGGAAGCCGGCTCCGATCGTCGTGGCCAACAACGTCCACCGCGAAGCTGGGGCGGGGTCGCCTTCGCCGGCAGCCGCGGGGCGCTCGCGCAGGAGCACCCACA
>JBGTBZ010000091.1:0-2139 GCA_041749155.1 Phycisphaerae bacterium | reverse complement strand
AGGGCAAGGGGCCGGGCTTCATCGAGGCCCTCACTTACCGCCTTGCCGACCACACCACCGCGGACGACGCCAGCCGCTACCGCCCCGCCGGGGAGCTGGAGCAGGGGCGCCGCCGTGACCCCTTTGTCCGCCTGCGCAAGTACCTGGAGAGCAAGAAGTTGTGGGACGATGCCAAGCAGGCCGAGGCGCAGGAACGCGCCAAGAAGATCGTCCGCGAGGTTATTCACGCCGCCACGAGCATCGAGAAGCCGACCCCCGCGGACATGTTCGACCATGCCTACGCCGAACTGCCCGCGGACATCGCGCTGCAGCGGGAAACGATGTGCACCGCGACGCTCGTGCAGAACCCGGAGCAGGAGCGCCTGCAGGAACAGGACGAGACGACGGTGGCAGCGGCTGCCAGCCGCTGATCAGCCAAGACTGCCGTCACTGACTGCAGATACATCAAGAGAATCCGCCAGCGGCTGGCAGCCGCTGCCACGCCGGAGCACCGACAATGCCCCAGATGAACATGGTCGAGGCGATCAACCTCGCCCTGCAACAGGAGATGGAGAAGGACGAGCGGGTCATCCTGCTCGGCGAGGACATCGGCCTCAACGGCGGCGTCTTTCGCGTGACCGATGGCCTGCAGAAGCGCTTTGGCGAGGATCGTGTGGTCGATACGCCCCTTTCGGAGGGCGGCATCATGGGCACGGCGGTCGGGCTGGCGCAGGCGGGGATGCGCCCGGTGCCGGAGATCCAGTTCGAGGGGTTCCTTGGCCCCGCCTACGACCAGCTCGTCAACCAGGCGGCTCGCTGCCGCGCCCGCAACCGCTCGGCGGTCACATGCCCCCTGACCGTTCGCGTGCCTGTGGGCGGTGGGATTCACGCGCCGGAGCTGCACAGCGACTCGCCTGAGGCGATCTACGCGCACACGCAGGGGCTGAAGGTGATCATGCCCAGCCGGCCGTATGACGCCAAGGGTTTGCTGATCTCGGCGATCCGCGATCCGGACCCGGTCATCTTCTTCGAGCCCAAGCGTGTTTATCGGAGCTTCCGCGAGGAAGTGCCGACGGAGGAGTACACCGTGCCGATCGGCAAGGCCAAGGTGCTCAACGAGGGTGAGGACGTGACCGTCATCACCTGGGGAGCGATGGTTTTCCAATGCCTGGACGCCCTGGACCAGCTCCCGGAGAACGTCAGCGTGGAGTTGATCGATCTGCGGACGATTTTCCCGATAGATATTGAGGCGATCGTCGAGAGCGTGAGGAAGACCGGCCGGGCCGTAATCGTCCACGAGGCCCCCAAGACGGCGGGCATGGGGGCGGAGATCGCCGCCTTGATTCAGGAGCACTGCTTCCTGCACCTGGAGGCGCCGGTGCAGCGTGTTACCGGCTTCGACGTTCCGATGCCCTACTACAAACTGGAGTTGGATTACCTGCCCGAGCGCGGGAGAATCACGCGGGCGGTGAAGGAAGTGGTAGCGTACTAGCAAGCTGGTGACCGTAACCCGTCGGATTGAGGACTCTGCGATGGCAACTCCCGGAACGAACGCAAACGCGAAGGAATTCCTGCTCCCCGACCTCGGCGAAGGCTTGGAGGACGCCGAGTTGCTCGAATGGTGCGTCGAGGAGGGACAGACGGTCGAGGAGTTTGACACTCTTGCCAAGATGGAGACCGCCAAGGCGTTGGTCGAGGTGCCAGCGCCGCGGGCAGGGAAGATCGAGAAGCTCCATGGCAAGGCCGGCGATGTCATCAAGGTCGGCAATCCGCTGGTGACCTGGGCTGACAGCGGAGGCGCCGTGTCGGGCGACAATGGGCAGGCGGACGATCGTCACCAGGGCACGCATATCGAGCAGGACCGTGAGACGAAGCGACAGGGTGAAGAAGTCCCTGACGAGCTGGAGCGGGCGCAGGCAAGCTTCGAGGATGAGGAGGCCGAGGAAGAGGGTCCGCGGAAGGACGCGGGAACCGTCGTCGGCCAGCTTTCGGAGCTTGGCGGCGTCAGCTCGGAGCCCGGCAAGGTCCTGGCGGCACCCGCTGTCCGGCGGATGGCTCGGGACATGGGCGTAGACCTGGCCCGCGTGCACGGCAGTGGCATCGGCGGGCGGATCACCGCCGCGGACGTGAAAGGTGCCGCCACGTCGGGCAACGGTCGCG
>JBGTBZ010000090.1:0-19999 GCA_041749155.1 Phycisphaerae bacterium | reverse complement strand
CGATGCGCGAGGCCCTGGACCAGTGGGTGCGGTCCGGCGGGACGCTGATCGCCATTGGCGGCAGTGCTGGTGCCCTTTCAGCCCCCGAAAACGGCCTCGGCTCGGTTCGGCGGCTGGAGGATGTGCTCGGGGAGCTGGATGGCTACGCCCAGGCGGTGCAGCGGGAGATCGCCGCCCGCGAGGTAGAGGTGGACCCGGACGCCGTCTACGCCCGGGGCCTGCCCCAGAGCCTTCAGTTCCCCTGGGATGGAGCCGCGGGCCTGCCTGACAAGGACGAGCTGGAGCGGCGCGACGCCTGGCAGCGGATCTTCGCCCCAATCGGCGTGGAACTGGCCGGCCGGGTGGACACGCGTCACTGGCTGACGGCGGGCACCGGCGAGCAGGTGCCCGTGCTGGTCGCAGGTGGGACGGTGCTGATGGCGCCCGAGGGGGTGGAGGCGCCGGTGCGATTCGGCGTGACCTCGCCGAAAGCCGGCAATGAAGAGGAAGAGAAGGCAGAGGCGCCGGCAACGGCGGGCTGGGTAAGCCTCCCGGCGGGGATGGAGACGCACCTGCGCATGAGCGGCCTGCTCTGGCCGGATTTCGCTCCGCGGATCGCGCATGCGCCCTACGTCACAAGAGAGGGGCACGGCAACGGCCAGATCATTCTTTTCGCAGACTCTCCCTCGTTCCGGGCAAGCACTATGGGGACGATGCGCCTCTTCACCAATGCCTTGGTTTACGGCCCCGGCTGCGGCGCGAACGCCCCCATCGTGCCGTGACGCCAACCTCGCACAAACAAAGCGGCGGCCGGAAGCAATCGCCTTCCGGCCGCCGCTGAATTGTGACCGGACGTCGGTTCAGGCGTTCTGAAGATCCACGTCGTCAAAGTCGTCGGAACTGCCAAGGACATCGGTACCCGCGCCGCCGCGGACGGTGTCTTCTTCGTCATCCTCGGCGAAGAAGGTGTCGTTGCCGACGCCGCCGGTCATAATGTCGCGGCCTGGCCCGCCGGTGAACGTCACGCCGCTGGTTCCTTGCGTGTTGAGGCGGTCGTTGCCGTTACCGCCGATGATTGCCTCGATATCGAGCTGGACGTTGTCGCCCTCGCCGCGCTCGCCGTCGTCGGGAATCTGGCCAATGCCCACCAGCACGTCGCCGTCGCGACCTGCGTACGTCGCCGTGTCGGTTCCGGCGCCACCGCTGATGTAATCGCCGCCAAGCCCGCCATCCAGCAGGTCATTGCCGCCGCGGCCAAACAGGAAATCGCTGCCGTTGCCGCCGTTGAGCGCATCGTTCCCGGCGCCGCCGATCAGGATGTCGGTTCCATCGCCGCCGTTTGCGGTGATGGGCAGAACGGTGCCGCCGCCGTGGAAGATGTCATCGCCACCGCCCAGGCTGGCCACGACCGATGTGATGTCGGCAAGCGTGAACTCGCTGACGAAGGTGTCGTCAGCGCCGTTACGGTCCTGGCGCTCGATCACGAACAGGCTCTGGCCATCCTGACTGAGCACGAGCTGGATCAGGTCGGCGTTGGACGTGCCAGTGACCGTGAGCACACCATTATTGAGGGTCGCCGTCCCACCGGCGGCGACGGCGGGATCGGCGCCGCCATCCTGATCGGCCAGGACGAAGGCTACATCGCTGACGGTATCCGCCGGGGAGCCGCCGATCGGATCGATCATGGCCAGATCGCCGTCACCCGAGCCGCCGACGACCGTATCTGCCTCGCCATCCTCCGCAAAGAACGCATCGGACCCGCCATTGCCCACCAGGGAATCGCTGCCGGAGCCTCCGATCAGCACGTCGGCGGAATTGCTGCCGATGAGCGTGTCGTTGCCGGCAGCTCCATCAAGCATAACGCCCGACGGGTGGGAGGAAGCATCGATCAGGTCGTTTCCGGAACCGCCGATGACGCCCTCGACATCGGTGCGGATGTTGTCGTTCTCGCCGGTCTCGCCGTCACCGATGCTGTTATTGAAGGTGATCGTAAGGTTCCCGGTGCGCCCCTTGAAGTCCACCACGTCAAAGCCGTCTCCCCCAAGCACCTCGTCGCTGCCCACGCCACCGCTGACGTCGTCGTCGCCATCATGGCCGAAGACATAGTCGTTGCCGGTGTTGCCAGTAATGGTGTCGTCGCCGATCCCGGCGCTGATGGAGTCATTGCCGCTGCCCGAATCGATGAAGGCGGGCACGGGCAGCTTCTGGCCAAGGATAATCAGGTCATCGCCGCCGCCGGAGAGGATGCGGACCTCGCGGACCGCGCCGAGGCTGAAGTTGGTTACGACGGGCGTGCCGCCCGAGTCAATGAAGTCCAGCACCTGCTGCTGCGTGGGGAAGGAGAGCGGCGGGCTGGCTGCCGTCGTGGTCGATTCCAGGACCGCGAAGCTGGTGGCGGGCGTGTTGGCGTCGGCCGAGTCGACGACCTGGATCTGAATGATGTTCTTCTCGTCGCCGCCGGTGATGGTCAGGATGCCCAGCTCGGCGTCGAGCGTGGCGGCCAGCAGACGACGGGCCTCGAGGCGCTCGGCGAAACCGGCGGGATGGCGGGCGGAGAAGCGGGCGCTCTTGGCGGCCACTGCACGACGGCGGGGGTTCTTTTTCATGGTTCGAGAGGGTTGAGTGGTCTTTCCTGGGAAGCAAAGGGGGTGAAAGGCGGATCGCGGGGCTGTCGCCTACGCATTCGGGGCCTGACTTATGACCCTGCCAACGCTTGAAGCCCCAGGCCGCGCCGGGGTGCGAGTGCGCCGGTTCCTTCCCTAACCCGCGGCCTGGGGAGACGTTATCGGAACTCCGACAGACTGGCAACGTGCGATGTTTCCGGCCACTTGTGTGCGGCCATGCTGGCCTCTTTGGCCGAAAAATCGCCGCGGCAGCCAAGTTGTGCCGTGGGCGGGTCGATGTTGCTCAAGTGAGAAAATGCGACCCGCCCAATCTGCGTACCGCCCGGGCCCCTGCTGCGTCAGAAGGCAGGGTTGAGGGGAATCTGGCCCGCAAGACCCCCAGCGCCGAGCCCAGTGACCGCCGCCGAAGCCCCAGGCATACACAGGGAACGACCGGATGGCTGGCCAACGCCGCCGGGAGCAACATTACCAACGGACGTACGGTGGCGATCAACGATCTGTCCCTGCACGGCGTTGGCTTCACGAGCTCCCGTGCCTGTCAGGTGGGAGATGCGCACTGGATCATTGTCTCGCGCGGGCACCTGCGGCTGAGCACGCGGATCCGCATCATCTCCAGCCGCGAACGAGCGGACGGGGACGGCTGGGATGTGGGCGGGGAGTATTTCTGATCCGGTCGCGAAATCGTGCCGCCGGGATAAGATCACCTTCGCGTGATCAAACGTCTTCCCGTCATCCCAGACAAGCCATCGGGGCCGTGGTACGCCGACGGACTCAAGTTCCGCTGCACCGAGTGCGGCAACTGCTGCACGGGCCCGTCGGGATACGTCTGGATCACCACGGAAGAGGTTCGGAGCCTGGCAGCGCACCTGGGACGCAGCGAGGAAGAAGTCTACAAGCGCTACGTCCGCAGGATCGGCAACCGGTACAGCCTGCGGGAGCGCAAGACGCTGGATGGGAAATACGACTGCGTCTTCCTGATCGACCGGCCCGACACCGCGGATGGCGAGCGGCGGCCGGGTTGTGGCATCTACCCGGTGCGCCCGCTGCAATGCCGGACCTGGCCGTTCTGGGACGGCGTGGTGGAGACGCGCCGATCGTGGGATAGCGCCGCCCGCATCTGCCCCGGGATGGGGCAGGGCAGGCGTTATTCCAGAAAGCGCATCGAGGAGCTGCGCGACGCCAAGCAGTGGCCCGAGTCGCCGCCGTCGTCGCGATGAAAGCTCCCCCGCGCATCTTCATGACAGCGGCCGAACTGTCGGCAGACCGGCACCAGGCAAACCTTGGCAAAGCGCTCAAGGCGCTGCGGCCGGAAATCGTGTTGGAGGGCGTGGGGGGGACGTCAATGGTCCAGGCCGGCGTAGAGGTGCATCATGAGACGGTACGGCAGGCGCGCTTCGGCATCGGCGCGTTGCTAAGGGCCGCGGAGGTCATTGGCATCCTGCGATGGACGCGTCGTTATTTCAAGGAGAAGGGCCCACCGGGCCTGATGGTCTGCTGCGACTCGTGGATGATGAACAAGCACTTCCTGGCGATTGCTCGGGAGTTCGGCGTGCCGACGCTTTACTACATCTCACCACAGGTGTGGGCCAGCCGGGAGGGCCGCGTGCGCAAAATGCGGCGTCTCATCGACGAGATGGCCGTCATTCTGCCGTTCGAGGAGCATTGGCTCACCGAGCGCGGCATTGTTGCCACCTTCGTCGGGCACCCGCTCTTCGACGGCCTTCCAGCCGATCCGCCCAGATTTGAGCCGCAGGAGCATTTCCCGAACCGCGACCCCCTGATCGCGCTGATCCCAGGCTCGCGCCGCGGCATCGCGGCCAGGAACTTGCCGCGCCTGCTGGAGGTCGCCCGGCGAATCGCAGCGGCTTTCCCGGCGGCGAAGTTTGTGATTCCCAGCGTTGAGGCGACAGCCAACTGCATCGAATCCTTCACTTCGCGACACTTCGCGACGTGGCGCGCCGAGGGGCGGTTACAGACGGGCGACGACTTCGATGCCATCGTCGCGCCTGCCGATCTCGCCGTCTGCGTCAGCGGGACGGCCACGCTGCACGCAGCAGCGCTTGGCGTGCCGCTTGTGTCGGTCTTCATGGCTCCGCGCCTGGGGTGGAAGCTGCTGGGGCAGTGGATCGTCAAGACCAGAACTTTTGCGCTGGTCAACTGGCTTCATCCACAGCGCAAGCACGTGGTACGGGAGTTCATTCCGTGGTTCGGCGAGGCAGAGCCGGTTGCGGACCACGTGATCGACTGGCTGAAGCACCCCGAGAAGCTCACCGAGCAGCGCGCCGCTCAGGCCGCCGTCGTAGACCCGCTGCGTAAGAAGGGCGCAAGTGAAAACGCCGCGAGGGTTGCCCTCAGGATGCTCAAGCAATCAGCGTGAGCCGCCAGGGCTGCCAGGCACATCCTTGGACCCGGCCCAGCCGCGCGACCGCTCCACCGCCTGCCGCCACGTTTCGCGAAGCTGGCGCCGCTGGTCGTCGCCAATGGCAGGCTCGAACGTCCGGGCAATCCGGCGGGCATTGCGAAGTTCCATAGGGTCTTTCCAGAACCCGACCGCCAACCCCGCCGCATAGGCCGCGCCCGCGGCGGTGCTTTCCGTATAGGCAGGCCGCGCCACCGGCACGCCCAGCACATCCGCCTGGAACTGGAGCATCCGGTCGTTCACCGCCATCCCCCCGTCGGCATTCAGCACCGCCAGTTGCCGCCCGCTGTCGGCGGTCATGGCGTCAAAGACATCCGCAGTCTGGTAGCAGGTGGCGTCGAGGGCGGCGCGGGCGATGTGAGCCCGTGTGGTCTGGGCAGTCACGCCGACAACCGTGCCTCGCGCGGCCGAATCCCAATGCGGCGCAAAGAGGCCGCCAAAGGCGGGCACGAAGACGACGCCACCGGCATCCGGCACGCTGTCGGCCAGGGCTTCGACGCACTCGGAACGCTCGATGATCCGCAGGTTGTCGCGCAGCCACTGGACCAGGCTGCCCGCGACGGCGATGCTTCCCTCCAGGGCATAGACCGCCGGCCTGCCCGCAAACTGCACCGCGGGCGTGGTGATCAGGCCGTGGCGGCTGACCACAATGTGCTGAGCAGTGTTCAAGAGCAGGAAGCAGCCCGTCCCGTAAGTGTTCTTGGCCTCGCCTGCGTCGAAGCAGCACTGGCCAAACAGGGCCGCCTGCTGATCCCCCAGCACAGCGGCGACGCGAATCTGACCAGCGAAAGGCCCGCCTGCGCGCGTAAACCCGAAGTCTCCACCGACACTGGGCTGGATAGATGGCAGCAATTCGCGGGGAATGCCCAGTGCCTGCAGCAGATCATCGCGCCAGTTCAGCTCCGGCAGACCCATGAGCATGGTGCGCGAGGCATTTGTGACATCTGTCACGAACCGCCCCGTAAGGTGCCACAGCAGCCAGGTGTCGACGGTGCCGAAGCAGAGTTCGCCGCGGGCGGCCCGTCCGCGGGCGCCGGGGATGTGATCCAGCAGCCACGCAAGCTTCGTTGCCGAGAAATAGGTGGCGATCGGAAGGCCCGTGGCCTCGCGAAAGCGGTCTATCCCGCCATCACCTTTCAACCGCTCGCAGACCTGCGCCGTACGGGCGTCGCTCCAGACTATGGCATTGTGCACCGGCTGGCCCGTCGCGCGCTCCCAGAGCAGCGTCGTCTCTCGCTGGTTTGTCAACCCCAGCGCGGCGATGTCGGAGGCAGACACATCGGCCGCCGCCAAGGCTTCCGCCACGACCGCCGCGGTGCTGCTCCAAAGCTCCTGGGGATCATGCTCCAGCCAGCCAGGCCGCGGGGTGATCTGTCGATGCTCCCGCTGCGCCCCGGCGACGGGGGCGCCCGAATGGTCGAAAAGGATGCATCGCGAGGACGTGGTCCCAGCGTCGATGGCCGCGATGAGGCGGGGCATGAACTGCTTTATAAGGCAAAGCGTGGTCGGGAGACACCACTTCATGCCCTCACGAGCACGACCGTCGCATCATCGGCCAGGCGGTTGGTGCCGGCGTGCGCGACGATCGCGTCGAACACTGCCGCCACCGGGTCGGAGCCGCCCACGGAACTGCATAGCACCTGCTTCGTCCTCGCCAAACCGAACTCGTCGCGGTCCTCGAAGCTCATGCTGCTGGCCGGCTGCTCCACAATTCCGTCGCTGACCACCAGCACGCAGTCCCCCTCACCAAAGGGCACTGTCACCGCGGCGTAGTCGCCGTCGGGCATGACGCCGATGGGAAGGCCTCCTCCGCCGCTCAACTCGGCGCATTCGCCGTCGGAGCCGACCATCATGCCCAGACCATGGCCGGCATCGATGTACGTGAGGCGAGCGGTCGCCTTGTCAAAAACCCCGATCCAGAGCGTGACGAACCGGTTGGCGGGCCGTCGCGGGTGCACAAAGGCATTGAGCTGGCGGGCGACTCGCGACAGGTCGTCCTCTTCGCTCAGCACAGCGTGCAGGAAGCCCTGCGTGGCCGTCATGAGCACGCCAGCCGCCACACCCTTGCCCGATACGTCCCCCAGCGCTACAGCCACCTTATTGCGGCCAAGATCGATGATATCGAAGAAGTCCCCACCGATGCCGCGACCGGCGCGGCTCTCGCCGACGATCCGGTACCCGCCGGAGGATACTTCCCGCTTGGGCATGATCCACCGCTGGGCCGCGGCGGCGGCCTTCAGATCGGCATCCAACTCGACACTTCGCCGCTCCATCTCAAGACGCTTGAGGTTCGACAGCGCCAGGCTGGCGATCTTCGAGAGAGCGATGCAGAAAGCTACGGCATTTTCGTTGTCGGCCGCCTGGAGCTGGAGGACCGTTTCGCCCCGCTGATCAAGATAGAGGAACATCGAGGGCGTCTCCCCGAGCAGGATCGGAACGCACAGCGCCCGGGTGATCTGCATCTGCACGATGCTCTGGCTCGTGGGGGCGATCGAGTCGTCGGCGCGTACCTCCGCCACCTCGCCGCCGCGGGCAGCGTCCAGGAGCGAGCGACTGAACGTGAAGCTCCCGCCTTCGCCACCGTTGCCGTTGCCGGTGCTGGCAAGCACATCGAATCGCCCGCCGGTGTCCAGCGGCCTCAGGACGGCGCCATTGGACAGGCTAGTCCCATCCTGCGCCAGCTTCAGCAGGCGCGCTGCCAGCTCACGGTCGTCGCGGGCGTCATGCAGCGCGGCGGCGCTGGAGAGCAGCAGGTGCAGCCGTTCCTGTTGAAGAGGAGCGGCCTCGTTGGCCCGCACGTTTCGAACGAGCGTCGCCGATTCCGGCTCGGCCTCGATTCGCAGACCGCGCGGCGTGGGAGTGTCTGCCAACAGAAAGGTCCAGGGGGTTATCCGGATGTGGTCTCCATTGCGAAGGGGCATCTCCTCCCCTTCCGCCAGGCGCCGTCCATTCAAAAATGTGCCCCAGCGGCTGCCGGCATCGCTGAGGTACCATCCGCCGTCGCCAGCGTCGCCGCCATCGGCCTTATCACCGGGCCGATATTGAAAGCGGGCATGCCTGCGGGAAACCTGCTCCGCTCCCGGCAGGTGGAGGTCGCAGGTTTCGTTGCGGCCCAGGATGACCCCGCCGGCGCCCCGGCGGGGATCGAGCTCCAGGGCCGGCCGCGGCGGTCCCGCTACGGGGACCAGAAAGCCGGCGCGGGCCACCCCTGGGAGTGACCCGGGGACAATGGTCTGCGGAAGCTGAAAGGCAGCGGAACCGGGGACTGCGGTCATAACCCTATAGAATACCGCGGCGGGATGGTAAGTGCGTGAGGCTTTTGCCCTCAAATCTGATTTGCGGTGGACGGGGCGGGGCCGTAATTTGGGCCGCGGTCAGTTACAGGCAGCGGCGGGCAGCGGCATGTGCGCCATGGGAACGCAACTCTGAAGGGGGCGGTTGCGGGCAGGGACCGCTCCGAGTTGAGTTGGGCAACTTTCGTCAGCCACTCGGATGAAGCCGGTATAGGACCTTGGACCGAGGTTTTTTGGAGAAGCCCGTGAATCAGGCCGGGCCGACCGACTCCCTCTCAGATCCGACGTCAGGCCGCACCCTCGAGCCGGGGGGCAGCGCCTCGGGCGTGCCATCGTCTGGCAGCACGGGCGGGATTCCCTCCCCCGACGCCGTGGCAGCGCCCTGCCCACACTGTGCCAAAGCGATACGGATCGAGCGCCGGCGCCTCAAGCCAGGCAAGTTCCGCCTCAAGTGCGGTGCCTGCCACGCCTCTTTTGGCCTTGTCGTCGACGATCAGCTGGATGTTCGAGTAGGAAAGCTCGCCGAAAGGCGATCCGAAGCCAGGGATCAGGATGACCTGCCCCCGGAAATCGCCGCCACGCTGGGGATGAATCGACCCACCGTCGCTCCGCGGCCTCGGCGGCCCAGCCGGTCAATGTCGCCCGACGCCCGTCCCGCATCACCGGGGGAATCCGTCGCCAACATGTCCAGCTCCTACACCGCGATCCCCACAGAGACGCTCACGGGCATCACCAGCGGCGGCAGCATGGCGGGGGCGACATCCGCCCCGGAGACTCACCGCCAAAGTGGCGAAGGCCGCGGATTTGTAACGCCCCCGTCCCAGGTCGGGCCCTCGCTTCCGCCGCCGGACGTGGATACCGGTGACCGGCTCAGTGGCTACGAGATCAAGAAAAAGCTGGGTGAGGGGGGCATGGGCGCCGTCTTCCTGGCCAAACAGATGAGCCTGGATCGCAACGTGGCCCTGAAAGTGCTCTCTCCCAAGCTGTCGGGGCACCCAGCCCTGGTCAGCCGCTTCATGCGCGAGGCCTACGCCGCAGGCCAGCTTACCCACCACAACGTGGTGCAGATTTATGACTTTGGCAAGGACAAACCGCGTCGCACCGACCGCGTGGCAGCGGCCGATTCGGACGGGCCGGCGGTGCAGCAGGGGAGGAAGGAGCCGGCCAGCGACATCCACTTCTTCAGCATGGAGTTCGTGGATGGCTCCAGCCTTCAGAACCTCGTGAAGGACCGGGGACGGCTGGAGCCGCATGAAGCGGTAAGTCTGGTGCTTCAGGCGGCGCGTGGCCTGGCGTTCGCCCACGAGCACGGCATCATTCATCGTGACATCAAGCCCGACAACCTGATGCTCAACCGACAGGGCATCCTGAAGGTCGCGGACCTGGGGCTCGTCAAGCAGATCGGCTCTTCCGAGCTCGCTGTTCCCGCTCCCCTGCCTGCCGGTGACGGCGACGCGGCGACGGCGCTGCCAACGGGCGAGTCCTCCAGCCTCTCGGCAGCGGCAGCGGCCCAGATCACGCAGATCTCGCAGATGATGGGCACTCCGGCATACATGCCACCGGAACAGGCACTGGACGCCAGGAGCGCGGACGCGCGGGCTGACGTTTATTCCCTCGGCTGCACGCTCTATCACCTCGTGGTAGGCCACCCGCCCTTTGGCGGAAAGACGTTGCAGGAGGTGCTGGAGGCGCACAAGACTGAAAAGGTCCGCTTTCCCGACCCGATGGACGGCGGGCCGAAGATCAGTTCCCGGCTGAAGGAGATTGTCCGCCGCATGTGCGGCAAGGACCCCAAGGAGCGTTACAGCTCCATGCAGCGGGTGATTCGTGAGCTTGAGGATTATCTCTCCGACAAGCATCAGCTCGCATTTGAGCCCGACGAGCAGCAGAAAAAGACCCTCGAGTGGTCCGCCCAGCATTTTGGCGCCAGCTTCTGGATGCGGATGCGGCCGATCATCATCGTGGCTTTCGTCGTGCTGGCCCTGGCGGGAGTTGTCAGCGTCGGCACGACTCTCGATCCTTTCACCGCTTTCGGCGTCATCGGCGGCCTGCTCGGAACCGTGGTCCTCAGCTTCGTCTTCAGTTTCATCCTCGGTGGGCACCGGCGGAGAGATGTGCTGTACACCCGCGCGCGCGAGCTGGTTTTCGGGGCTGGGCTGGTCGATTACGTGATTGCGGGGCTCGCGTTCGGGCTCCTGGTGGTGGCGCTTCTGAACTTTGGCTGGGGCTGGTGGTGGCTGGGAGCGGCCGGGGTCGCGCTGGCCTTGGCGTGGGCCTGGCAGGCGATCGTTGATCGAGGGGTGCAGGAGGATCAGAAGCCGATGATCGCCCGGGCCGAGCGCGTGCTCCGGGAAATGCGCCAGGCCGGCATCGAGGAGGCCCGCGTGCGCCGTGCCGTTGCAGAGGCGGGTGGGAAGCACTGGGAGGGTTTCTACGAGGCTTTGTTCGGATACGAGGCCAAGCTGGATGCCCGCGGCACCTACGGCATCGACGACAAGGGCCGTGAGAAGCCTCGCTACGCTCCATGGCGCGACCCAATCCTCTCCTGGCTGGAAGGCCGGCTGGAGCAACGCCGGCTGAAGCGCGACCAGAAGTTGTTAAAGGGGCTGCATAAGAACGAGTTGCTGGCCCAGGGCATCAAGGGCGACATCGCCGACAAGGCGGCCCTGAACCAGGCGCGCAGGGAGATCGGCAAGGCTGCCCTTCTCCGCGAGCAGATTGTCGAGGAACTGCGGCGGGAACTGCGGGCCGAAATGGTCGCCGAAAAGGCCGCCAAGGAGGTGCAAAAGGAGGAAGGCGAGGAGGAAGCCCGTAAGACTCGCCGCAGCGCCAAGATCCGCTACACGGACGAGGACTTCGAGCGAATTCACGAGACCTACTTCCGACGGCGGTTTGGCACGCCGCTGGACATTGTTCTGGGTCAGCAGGTGCGGTTCGCGATCGCGGCTGCCCTGTTGCTGTGCTATGTCCTGTGGTTCGGGCAGAATCAGATCGAGATCTTCGACTCACTGGCCGACCCGACCGCCGGCCAGGTGCAGACAGACGCCGGGCAGGCACCGGCCAGCACGCCTTGGTGGAAGCAGATATGGTCGGTCGGAGAGCCGGTCGAGCTCATGGGGCTGCCGGCCGCGGTCACGGAGCCCATTAGCGGCTTCCATGTTGGACTGGCTGGCCTGCTGATGCTGCTGGGGGCGTTCTTCTACGGACGGCTGCTGTCGATTGCGACGCTGGTGTCGATCTTCCTGATCGTCATAGTGACATACTTAGTGCCGGATTCGCTGAAATGGATCACGATCCTGGCCGGCACCGCCTTGTGGGGCATGACCGTCTTCTTCCTGCGGGTCAACGACGATTGAAGACCGGCCAGCAAGTCAAGCCTTGCCGACAGACCCAAGGCGTGGTTTAATCCAGCGTTGGGCCGACCGCCGAGGCGATGTGCCCCAATGTTGGTCGCAGTGGGTCGCCGCGGTGGCCGGAGCCGGTCGGGATTGCGCGATAACCCCCGCCCGGATATGCACTTGCGCATCACGATACGGTGGCCGGAACCTGGCCATCGATACACCTTCATAAACCCCCGGCGGCGGACTGGCCGACCGGGAGACTGAAAGAATCCCCAAAGAAGTCCTGCAGTGGTACGACAGGACTGGCAGTGTGAGCGACTTCAAGCCTTGCGTTGGCTCCTCGTCACGCAAGGAAACAGGAAAGTGTCTCTTCAAGGAACCCTCAAACCAGGAGTGGCGCGCTACGGTTCTAAGTCTGCTGATCGCATGCACTTATGCTGCTTGGGGCGGCAGATTGTGTAGTGCAGCGAGCAGCCTGTCGCTTCCCTCTTTCAGCTGGGTTGTGTTGCGCATGTGGGTGCCCTGATCCGCCAGTCTGTCGCGGAAGGATTTCCCCGTGCAGGAACTGCTACTGGGTCTTCTCCTGGGCCTGCCCCTGGGAGCCGTGTGCCTATTTTGGCTGCTCCACCTGACTGCCAGAAACGCCCTTACCCGGGCCCGGCAGGACGCCGAGCAGCAGCGTAACGCCCTCCTTCGCGACGCAGATCACGCCGCACGTGAGATCGAGTTGGCCGCCAAGCAGGAGGCGATGGCGGCTCGCGAGGCCGTCGAAGCGGCCCAGAGAGCGCTGGAGAGCGAACTCAAGCTTCTGCGCCGTGACCTTGAGGACCGGGAGGCCAAGCTCGACCGCCGCGAGGATGTGCTCGATCGTCGCACCGATACACTCGACCATCGTGAGCAGGGGCTCCTGGAGCGGGAAGACGCTCTGGAGGTCCGCCAGCGTGAACTTACCGACCAGCAGCGCGAAGCGTCGGAGCAGCGGGAGGAGATTAAGTGCCAGCTGCGTCAGATCAGCGGGATGAACGAGGAACAGGCCCGGGCGGCCTATCTCCGGCAGGTGGAGGAGGATTGCCGCCTCGAAGCCGGTGAAATTATCCGCCGCAGCGTGGAGGCCGCCCAGGATGAGGCCCGCGAGAAAAGCCGCGCGATCATCCTGGAGGCGATCCAGCGCTACTCCGCAGAGGCCTGCGCCGATCACACAGTCAGCAGCGTGACGATCCCGGACGACACCATGAAGGGTCGGGTCATCGGCCGCGAGGGGCGGAACATCCGGTCGTTCGAGGCGGCGACGGGCGTGGATGTGATCATCGACGACACACCGGGCGTGGTAGTGGTCTCATGTTTCGACCCGGTGCGGAGGGAGATTGCAAGGCTTTCTCTGGAGCGGCTGGTCGCCGACGGCCGCATCCATCCCGGTCGAATCGAAGAAATTGTCACGCAGGCAACCGATGAGATGGATCAGCAGCTCTCCGACCTCGGCAAGGAAGCCGCCGCCGCGGCGCACGTGCCGAATTTGCCGCGCGCCCTGGTTCCGATGCTGGGCCGACTGCGTTTCCGTACCAGCTACGGCCAAAACGTGCTGCACCACAGCCAGGAGGTGGCCCACCTGGCGCAGGTGATGGCCGACGAACTGGGCCTGGATGGCGCCCTGGCCCGCCGCGCCGGGCTGCTTCACGACATCGGTAAGGCCATGGATCACGAGGCCGAAGGGGGGCACCCGCTCATCGGGGCCGACCTGCTGCGTCGCCACGGCGAGCCGGAAGCGGTGATCAATGCCGCCGCCGCCCACCATGCCGACGTGCCGGCAACGACGCCCTACACGCCGCTGATCATGGCGGCGGACGCCATCAGCGCCAGCCGACCCGGAGCGCGCCGGGAAAGCCTGGAACGGTACATAAAGCGGCTGCGGGAGCTGGAGGAGATCGCGTTGTCATTCAAGGGAGTACGTCAGGCCTACGCGATCCATGCCGGGCGGGAGATCCGCGTGATCGTGGATGCGCGGCTGGTGGACGACCGCCTGAGCGCGAAGCTGGCCCGCGACATCGCTCAGCAGGTCAAGGCGGCGATGACGTTTCCGGGAGAGATCAAGGTCACGGTGCTGCGTGAAGTAAGGAACGTGGAGTACGCTCGATAGGGCTCATCGCCACTCGCCATGACATGGCCACAGCTCTGGAACCATTCCAAGGACACGAGACCCTCCAGGCAGCGCCTGAGGCGGTGTTTGCCGCGGTAACGGACCCTTATGCGCTTGCGGTGGCCATGCCAGGCTTGGTGTCGGCGCAGCGGGTGGATGAGCGAACAGCCCGGGCGGTGGTTCAGCCGGGATTGTCCTTCGTGGCCAGTCAGGTGCGGCTGACGCTGCGCATCGCGGAAGCTACCTCGCCCCAATTCGCGGCGATCTGCGTGGAGGCGCAGAGCGTGGGCGTCTCCATGACAATCGACGCCACCCTGCGCCTGGAGCCCGGCAGCCCGCCCAGCACGACGCAACTTAACTGGACGTCCCACGTCTCCAACATGAAGGGGCTGATCACCGCCGTCCCTGTCGGCCTGATCCGCGCCGCGGCCCAAAGGGTGATCACGGAGGGGTGGGCGCGCCTGCGGCAGCAGATCGAAGGGGCTAAGCGTGCAGATGGGCCATCGATAGGGCCGCCTTCTGCATTCACTTGAATGCCTCAAACTCCTTGCCCAGCAGCTTCGCGGCGATCTTCAGCTTCATGATCTCGTCGGTCCCCTCGTAGATTCTGCAGACCCGCACGTCCTGGAGGTGGCGGAACGGGCGGTAGAGCTCGCTCCACCCGCGGCCGCCGAAGATCTGCACGGCGCGGTCAGCGGCATCCCAGGCGGCATTGCTTGCGAAAAACTTGGCCTGGGCGACCCGGTAATCGGCCTCGGCCTGCAACTCGCGGTCCGCGAGGTTCTCATCGCTGGCCTGCTTGGCCAGGGCCGCACGCTCCACCATCGCCTCGCTGCTCGCACGGGCCATCTCGATCATGGCGATGTGCTCCTGCACGAGCTGATGCCGCCCTATCTCCTTGCCATGCTGATGGCGCGATTTTGCGTACGTAACGCATTCCGCCAGGCAGTCCTCGATGACGCCTACGCACCCCGCCGCCACGCTCAGGCGGCCCGAGACGAGCGAGCCCATGGCGATCCGGAACCCCTCCCCTTCGCCGCCCATCAGATTCTCAGCGGGCACCGGGTGGTCCGTCATCTCGAACATGCCTGTGTCGCTGGTGTACATGCCGGGTTTGGCGTGCAGGGCCTCCTTCTGGAACGTGTCCCCCGTCGTATCGACGATGAACGCGCTCATCCGGCGGTCGCGCCCCTCGGCGCCCTCGGGAAACGCAAACAGCACAACCGCATCTGCGATCGTGCCGTTAGAGATCAGGTACTTGACGCCATTGAGCAGGAACCGGTCCCCCTCGCGACGGTACGTGGTCATGCCCTCCAAGGGGTTTGAGCCAGCATCGGGCTCAGTGAGGCCGAAAGCAAGGACCAGCTCCCCACGAGCGGATGGGGGAAGGTACCGCCGCTTCTGATCCTCGTTGCCGTAGCGAATGATCGGGTACTGGCCGATCGAGCTTTGACCGCTGAAGAATGTCCTGGGGCCAGTCCCCTCGCGATTGATACGGGCCAGGGCAAGGGCGTAGGAGGGGGCATCTGCCCCCCGCCCGCCGTACTCGTGCGGCACAGGCATGCCGCAGATGCCGTATTTTCGGGCCAGTTCGATGATTGCGGGGTTTCGGCGACGCTCGACGTAGGCCAGTTCCTCCGTTGGCCGAAGCTCGTGGCAGTAGTCCTCGACGTCGGCGGCAAGCTTTGCCCGTTCATCGCTGGTCATGGCGGATGGTACGTTTAGGGAGCCTGATGCTGCCCAGCGGGCCTGGGAAACTGGTGAAGGGTAACGGGTTACCCGGCCGAGCCCGAAATTGGCGTGCAAACGGCCCCCCCGCGCTTTACACTTTCCGCGTGACCAAACAAAAGCCCCCCCAGCGGCCGCGGCGCGGCCTGTTGTTGCCCGTCAAGCGCGCTGCCCTCCTTGCGATGGCCGTAGGTGCGGTGCTTTCGGGCAACGGCCGGAAGGCGACGGCGGAGGATCTGTTCGTCTCCAGCGTTTCGGTCGATCAGCCGCGGATCAACATTGCCTTCGCGCCATTCGGCGACCCGACGAACCCGTTCTTTGGTCCGGGCATCGGCCTCGAGGGCGAAGACATCGACACTATCCAGATCAACGCCTTCTGGGATACCGGCGCCAGTGGCATCGTCATCTCCTCGGGGACAGCCGAGCTGCTGGGGATGTCTCTCTATCAGTTCGGCGGCCAGGATGTGGTGTTCAATGACGTTGGGGCGGGCGGCCTCGTGCCGTTCAATGTCAGCGAGCAGATCGTCATGCGGCTTGCGCCCTCGCCAGGCTGGTTCAACAATGAGCAGCCGTATTTCGACTGGTTCAGCAGCCCGAACAACTTCATGACCGCCTACGAGGCGGCTGGGCCGGTGCCCACCCGCATCCAGATTGGCCCGATCGGCGGCGAGAGCGATCTGAACGTCGTCGGGATGCCGACGATGATCGGGCGCAAGGTGGTCTGGGATCCGCGGCCCACGGACAACGCCTGGACGCTCTTTGATGACGATCCAGACAACGACAACTTCGATTCGTTCGTCAAGTCCTACTCCTACGACGCTTCGCACGCCTTGGGCACGATTCCAGCGGGAAGCTCCGACCCGATGCTGAATCCGGGCATTCCGACAGCGGATGTCTCGATCTCGCTCAGTTACGCTGATTTCAGCAAGTACACGAGCACCAGCCCTGCCGGGGCCGAGGCGCCCACGCATTCGCATAACCCGTTCCTGGGCCCCAACCCGCTATCAGGCCCGCAGCCGGGCGACGGGGCCGCGCCGATCCTCCGTCGAGGCAACCTGAGCATGGAAGGCTCATGGCTTCTAGACAGCGGGGCATCGGTCAGCTTCATCTCGCAGGTGAAGGCCACAGACCTGAATGTCGTCTATAGCTCTGATCCGAACCATGGGTTGGGCAGCGACGACCCGATTCTTGTGGACTCGGTCACGGGGCAGGAAATCCCCAACCAGTTTCAGCTGCCGATCCAGGGAATCAGCGGCGACGTCCTGCTGCTCGCCGGCTTTTACGCAGACTCGCTGACGGTTCCAACGGACCAGGGCAATCCCAACGATCCAAACGACCCGAATCACCTGCATTACGTGGCGGGTGAATGGTCGCTGGGAGCGCCCGTGCTCGTGCTCGACATCACCCTCCAGAACCCCGACGATCCCGAGGACACATACACCATCGACGGGATCTTTGGCATGAACTATCTGATGGCCTCGGTCGACGCCGACCTGACGACATTCCCCCCGCTGCTGGAGAACTTCAACTTCGCCCCCTTCGACGCCATCGTCTTCGACGAGCCCGCTGGCAAGCTGTATCTCTCCTTCAATGACGGCCTCGGCTGGCCCATCCCGGAGCCCGCCGGGGCGGGCCTCCTGCTTGCCGCTTCCGCCTTGTTCCTGAGGCGCCGCAGAGCCTGAGACTGCGTCGGCTTCACTCAAACGCGTCCACCCACCGATAAGCCGCGATCAGCTTCAGTTCGCCCGCTTTGCCGGGCTGGCTGTTGCCATGCTCCATGCCGAGCACGCCGTCAAATCCCTTGCTGTGAATGTGCTTCACCACGTTCTGGTAATGGATCTCGCCCGTCGTCGGCTCGTTGCGCCCCGGGTTGTCGCCGATCTGGAAGTAAGCAATCTCCTCCCAAGCCTTGTCGATGTTGGGGATCAGGTTCCCCTCGGTGATCTGCTGGTGATACAGGTCATCGAGGATCTTGCAGCTCGGCGAGCCCACGGCACGGCAGACCTGGTACGCCTGCGGAATCTTCGTCAGAAACAGCCCCGGGTGGTCGCGGTAAGGGTTTAGCGGCTCCAGCACCATCACCAGCCCCGCCGGCTGCGCCACCTCCGCCATCGCCTTCAGGGAGTCGATCACGTTGGCGGTCTGGTAGTCCCACTCGAGCCGCTGGTCGTAGCGCCCCGGGACGATCGTCGTCCACTTCGCATTGACGCGTTTGGCCACTTCGATCGCCTGCTTCGTCTTCTCCACGAGGGCATCGCGGTCTTCCCGGCGACCCAGCGCGTAGCTGGCCTTGCCGAAGTCGGCGTCGGTGACGAAGACGCCCATCGTGATCCCCAGGTCGGCCATCGCCTTGCCAACGCGCTCCTGCGTCGCGGTGTCACGGCCCATCATGCCGTTGTCCTCCCAGGCGGTGAACCCGACGTCGGCCGCAAATTTAATCTGGTCGACCAGGTCCTCGCCGGCGTGCGCCTGAAACATGCCGAAGTGCGGGCCGTACTTCATCCGGAACTTCTGCCCGGAAAGCTGATCAAGGCTCTGGTCCTGTAAGGCGGCCATCGCGCTGACGTTAGCCGCGCCCGCGGCGACTCCGCCAGCGCTGGCGGCGAGGAATTGACGTCGATTCATGGCAGGTCTCCAGACTGGGCAAACTTGTACCGACATTCCTACGCCGACCGCGGCGGAGCCAGGCCCCCCACAATAACCCGGAAGTACGCCTTCCGGAAGTCTCAGAGTCGCCCGCTGTGTGCGCCTCTCCCCTTCGATCCGCGGTGCGCGAAATTGAGCGCATTTGCGCACCAAGCCACCCAAAGTCGCTCTGTCGAACGACAAATGGCCAAAATTTCCATTGAATCGCTGTCCAGGCTGGTGCGCGCATTTGCGCAAGCGACGGGAGCCGCTGCCGGCCCCCGTCGCTTCGTCGCTTTTGAGATGTCACGCAGGGATCAGTAATCCTCCTCCGGCAGGCCCATCCCGCTCCGATCCGGGTCCGCGGGGCGCTTGGCCTTCTGCGGCGGGTTCTTCTGAAGCTCGGCCATCAGGTGGTCGATGGCGGCCTGGAGCTGGACGTCGTGGCCGTCCTGCATCTTGCTGGGATCGGCGATCACCTCGATGTCCGGGTCCACGCCGTGGCCTTCGACGCCCCAGGTGCCATCCATCTCGTAGAAGCCGAAGTTCGGCACTGTCACGCTCCCGCCGTCGACCAGGGGCGGAACGCCGCTGATGCCGACCAGGCCGCCCCATGTGCGGGTGCCGATGAGCTGGCCCAGGCTGTTGTGGCGGAAGAGCCAGGGGAACATGTCGCCGCCGCTGCCGGCCAGGCCATTGATCAGCATGGCCTTGGGGCCCCAGTGGCCATCGGGCGGCCAGCGCCAGTCCCGCCCGTGCCGCCGCGCCCACATGTTCGTCGGCGGACGGTTGAGCAGCTCGATGAACCGCGTGGGAATCTGCCCGCCGCCGTTCCAGCGTTCGTCGATGATCAGCGCATCCTTGTGCATCTGCCCGTAGAACTGCCGGAACAGGTCGTTCTGCCCTTCCTGACCAGTGTTGGGGACGTAGATGTAGCCGATGCGTCCGCTGGAGGCCTCGTCCACAACCCTGGCGTTGTGAGCGATCCAGTCGCGGTAACGCAGCTCGTTGTCACTATTGATGGGCGTAACCACCACGTCACGCTGGTTCTTGTTCTCGGCGTCGAACGTGGGCTTGTCGCTGACGGTGAGCGTGGTCGGCCGGCCGGCGGTGCCGATGAAGGCAGCATACGGCGAGACGCTCGCACTCAGCCGCTGACCATTGACGGCAAGTATGAAGTCGCCTTCACCGACGTTGATGCCCGGCATCGACAGCGGGGTGCGAACGTCCACGTCGTAGGGTCCGCCGTTGTAGATCTTGCGGATCCGATACCCCTTGTCGTCACCGCCGCTATTGGCCAGCTCGAAATCCGCACCCAGGAGCCCGACGTTGCGGTTGGGCTCGTTGGGCACGTCGCCGGAGTCGCCACCGCTGTAGTAGGCGTGGCCGATATTCAGCTCGCTGATCATCTCGGCGATGATGTAGCTGACATCTTCGCGGCTGACGGCGTCGTCGACCATGGGCAGGTAGTTGCCCAGGATCGCATCCCAGTCCACACCGTGCATGTTATCGACGTAGAAATAGTCGCGCTGGCGGCGCCAGGCGTCAGTGACGATCTGCTTCCACTCCTCCTTGGGATCAATCCGCTTGGTGAGGCCGCTCATCGGCACTGTCTTCGAGATCGATTGACCCTTGGCGGCGTTGATCACGCCGACGCGCCGGGCTCCCCCGCCACCGCCACCGAATCCGCCGCCACCACCACCGCCACCTCCGGCCTGGGAGACCAGCAGCTTCTTGCCGTCGGCGCTCATGTCGTAGCCCATGACGCCGCCGATCACGCTGCCTTCCTGGATCTCATCCTCGGTGATGTCCAATAGTTTGATGCCGGGGCCCCCTTCGCCCCCGCCGCCCTGACC
>JBGTBZ010000089.1:0-12502 GCA_041749155.1 Phycisphaerae bacterium | reverse complement strand
GTCGCCCCCGCAGATGCCCGCGGCCGCGCCATGCCCCTGGCGGAGCGCGAAACCACCATGCGCCGGCTCATCCCGTGGCTCGCCCGTCGGCTGCTGGGGTCAGGGCCCGCGCTTTCCCATTCTCTTGTGCTTCGGTTCGATGGCCGCCTTCAGCCGGGTAGCCTCATGGAGATAGTGCCCTACCTGGCGCCCGCCCACACCAGCCTCTTCTGCATGACCGGGGCAAGCCGCCTCTCGCCGACCGAGCCACTGCCGTCGGTCTCCGCCTCACTCCTGGGCGACATGGACGTCCTTGCGGAGATCTGCGGCAACCAGTCCCTGCAGCTCCAGGGAGGCCTGCGCCTGCGCGCGCTTGCGGTTCCGCCGGAGCGCGTCCCGGCCATCCTTGGCTGCCCGGAGCCGGATCACGACCAGTGGCCCGAGATCCTGGCGCAGATGAGCATCTTCATCGGCCCCAGCGCCAGCATGCAATCCGTCTTCGTGATCGGCCCCGCGAACGCCGAGGAGCTGCGGCACCTTCTGACCGGGCACGAGACCATGGAGTAGGGGGGGCAAGATAACTTCTCCTCGGCTGGTTCCCTCGCCACACCCGGATTCCCGGTGAAAGGCCGATCCGCTCTACCGCGACAACGTCCGCAAATATCGCGCACCGCGACGCAATTCTCTTGAGGCTTGCCTCTCGGATTCGCGAATTGAAGGTTTCTTTTGATTGTTGGTTAACCGGCTGCCTGCCGGTGCCGATTCCAGACTTGCAGCCGGTGTTTTGCCCCGCGATGGGCGGCCGCCGGGCCCGCGGTGGCTGTCGCCGCTGGCAATCGCTTGCGGTCGGGTCTCGGCCCCTCTCGCAGGCGTCCCGCTCGGTTCGCTGGAGCAGGCGTGTGCCTGCGGCAGCCGGGGCGGAAATGCCCGGGGTTGAGAATGTGCCGGTTATTGGGCCGGACTAGTAGTTCCCCGCGGTAGTTCGAGCCGCCTTGGCGAATCTCGCCGGCGGACCTCAAAGGGACGGCCCCTTAAGGCCGCAGATTGGGAGACGCGTCATGAAGAACCTTCTTGTCAAGCTTTACAAGGACGAGGACGGCGGCGAACTGCTCGAGTACGCCCTCTTCGCCGGCCTCATCGTCATCGCCGCCATTGCCGCCATCAAGGTGTTCAGCACTGCCGTCAAGGGCAAGTTCAACACCATGGCCGACGACGTGACCAACGCCTGAGCCTTTACGCCGGGCCTCGTCACCCGGCTGCCATGCCGCCGCCTCGCGGCGGCATGACACAAGCAAGGGTCGTCGGCCTGATCCGCCGCCGGCCCTCATTTTTTCCCACGCCCACCAGACGGCCGCATGCACCAGCCGCTGACTATCGCTGCCTCCCTGCGTGATGCCTGGCCGCTGCCGCTGCCGGAGGCCACTCCCGCCTTCTGGCTGAGCCTCCTGCCCCTGTTTGTGCTCCTGGCCTGGGCCGCCGTCCTCGACTGGCGGACCAGGCGGATACCCAACTGGCTGACCTTCAGCCTGGCAGGGGCGGGCCTGCTCCGGGGAGTGCTGGGGCCAGCGCTCATGCTGGGCGGGTTCAACCTGCCCGACGCGATCGGCGGCATGGCCATGGGCTTTGCCCTTTCCGTGCCTCTTTTTGCCATCGGTGCACGCGGCGCCGGCGATGCAAAGCTGTACATCGCCTGCGGGGCCTGGCTGGGTTGGACGGGAATCACGCTCGTCTTCGTGCTGGAGGCCATCGTCGGCCTCGTAATGGTCCTGGCGCAGTGCGCCCTGCGGCGGAAGCTGGGCGAGCTGTTTGCCAACACGGGCGTCCTCGTCATGAGCGTGCTCTACATCCGCCGCATTGGCGTCGAGCAGGCGCAGGCGAATTCGAGGACTTTCACCAGCATTGACCGCCGCCTGCCGCATGCCGTGCCCTTCCTCGCGGGAGCTGTGCTCGCGGTGGCCGTCGCGGCGCTTTGAAGAGGGACGCACGTTTATGACCACCCACGCCGCCAACCTCCGACCGAGCCTGCAAAGGCGGGGTGCGCCCAGCAGCAGGCGGGCGGGCGTCTCGGTGCTCGAGGCGGCCCTGGTGCTCCCGGTGATCCTGGCCCTGATTTTCGGGACGATTGAGTTCGGATACGTGTTCTACGTGAAGCAGACGCTCCAGTCTGCCTCCCGCGAAGGCGCCCGCCGCGGCGTGCTCGCCGGGGCGGACAACGCCGCGGTGAACCAGGCGGTGGACGAGGCCATGAAATCGGGGGGACTGGGATACAGCACCTACACGGTGACCATCAGCAACGCCTCGACGGGGACGACCGCCAATGTGAGCGCCATCCCGCCGGGGACGGGCGTGCAGGTGCAGGTCAGCGCTCCCTGGAGCCAGTTCAGCGTCTTCCTGAGCGGATTTGGCGACTGGAACCGCGGCCAGCTCCGCGCACGCACCACGATGCGCCGCGAAAACTAGCCCGGGGGGCGCGGGGAGAGCGAGGCCTTTCCCAGCAGCCGCCGCAGGACATCTTTAATCGGTCCTTGGAATCAGGGCCTAAAGGCGCTGCCTGCACGCGACGAAACCAACTTCATAGGGCCTCGCCCCTGACAACCCAGCGGACCTCCCACGGCCTGTGCCGGAGAACCGACATGAACGCCAAGATCTGGATTCCCCTGACCGCCGCCACAATTACTGGCGCTGCCGCCGCCTGGGCCGGTTATCAACTGGTACGTGAGCCGGCGCTTGTGCAGGGGCCGCCACAAGTACTGCTGGAATCAGTTGTTGTGGCCGCACGGGATCTGCCCGCCGGTACCCGGCTCAACAAGCAGGACTTGGGCGTGCTCCGGGTAGAGCAGGGCTCGATGCGCATTGCCGCTATTCGCGAGCCCGCTGACCTGGTTGGCCGCGTGGTCGCGGAGGCGGTTTCCGCCGGTCAGCCGCTGAACTCATCCCTGCTTGCCACGGAAGGCACTGTCCCGGGCCTGAGCGCGACGCTGCCGGTCGGATACCGCGCTATCACGCTCCAGGTCGACCCCTTCAACGGACTGGACGGCTTCCTGTATCCTGAGGCCCACGTTGACGTTATCGCGGCCGTCGGCAGCGGCGAGAACACCGCGGCCCGCACGATCGCCCAGGACGTGCGCGTACTAGCGGTGGCGGGGCGGCTCAAGGGCGAATCCATCGAGAAAACCGGCGAGGAGCGGGCTTCGCTGGCCAGCAGCTTCAGCGTCACCCTGATGGTCACGCCCCAACAGGCGGCGGCGATCGAGCTGGCCGCCGACAGCGGCTCGCCGCGGCTGATGCTTCGGCCGGGTGAGGACCGCGAGATCCATCCGTTCGAAGGCATGACCCTCGCGGAGCTGCGCGGCGATCGGACGGATGGCCCGCTGGTGAACCAGGGCTCCCCCTGGGATGCGGATCCGATTCCCGTAACGAGCATCGATCCTCCGCCGGTGGTGACGGTCACCACCGTCCGGGATCCCGTCGAGCCCTCGGACAGCCCTGAGCCAACGAAGACTGCGGTTGATCCGACGCAGCCACAGGCCAGGCCGGTGCCCCAGATGCACGTGATCGAGGTCATCCGCGGGGGCGTAACGAGCCGGATTGCGTTGCCGCTTCACACGGGCAGCGAGCCCAAGGCCCGGCCTGCCCGGGAACGGGCGATCGCCAACACCGACACGTCGCCCGCGGCCCAGTGACGCACAGGGACGTCCCAAACACACCTACCAGAGCACCGCGATGTTGAACGCACTCAAGAACAAACAGCCGGCAATGCTTCGCCGCTTCTGCCTCCTGGTCGTGGTGGCGGTTGCCAGCGCGCCGGCACTTGGCATGGAAGCCACCAGCCAGGCCCAGTCAGCGTCGCAGGAATCAGGCCCTTCGACGCGCCCCGCGGCCACACAGGAGGCCCAGCATGGAGCGACCGAGCAGGAGCAGCGGTGGGCCGAGCAGTGGGAGCAGTTCAAGGCCCGCCTGAATGGCAGCGTCGTCCTGCCCCGGGCCGACGAGGCCCAGCAGGCCCAGACGCCGCCTCCAGCGGCGATGAGCCCGTTTGACTGGCTTGGGTGGGGCGACCTGCTCATGCAGCAGACGGACGGGACCGGAGAAGGGTCACATGACGTCGCCACCGATGGCGCGCCGGTCACGACAGTGCTGGTTCCGCCCAGCGAACTGGCCGACGGCAAGCTCCGCCTGATGGTGAACAACTCGCGCGTCATCCGCACGACACGCCCCTACTACCGCGTCAGCGTCGCCTCCCCGGAGATCGCCGACGTCACCCCGCTCTCGCCCGACACCCTGATGATCAGCACGCGGACGGCGGGAAACACCCAGGTAGTCCTCTGGGATGAGCAGGACCGCTCCCAAACGCTGCTGGTTCAGAGCGATGCCGACCTCCGCGAAGTTCAGGAGAAGCTGGCCCGGCTGCTCCCCGGCGAGCAAATCGAGGCAGTTGACCTTCGCGGGCGCATCGCCCTTCGTGGGCGGGTTTCAAGCGCCGACGTCGCCGCCCGGGCGGTCGAGGTGGCGGGGGCGTTCTCAGAACATGTCATCGATTTCATGTCGATTGCCGGCACCCAGCAGGTGACGCTCGAGATCCGCTTCGCGGAGGTGTCGCGCACCGCCGGCAAGCAGTTGGGCTTCAACTTTGGCCTCGCCGGCCAGAGTGGCAGCGGGGCGAGCAACATAGGGGCGATCAACCCATTCGGCGCCGGCACCACCGGCGGCGGAAACATCGATCCGACCAACCTCTCGCTGGCCAACAGCACCTCGCCCGCAGTGACGCTGTTCGGCGGTGGGGTCGTGGGAGACGTCGCCTTCGAGGCGTTTCTGGCGGCCCTACGTGAAAACAACCTCCTGCGGGTTCTGGCGGAGCCGAACCTGACGCTCATCAGCGGCGAGCAGGGCGAGTTCCTGGCTGGCGGCGAGATCCCGATCCCCGTGCCGCAGGGCGATCAGACGCTGACAATCGAGTACAAGAGCTTCGGCATCAAGCTCAAGGCGCTGCCGGTGGTGATGGGCGATGGTCGCATCCGGGTCCGCGTCGAGCCGGAGGTGTCGGACCTGGACCGCAGCACCGGCGTGACCATCGCCGGTGTGAGTGTCCCCGGCTTCCGCGTTCGGCAGCTTTCCACCGAGGTCGAGCTCGTCAGCGGCCAGACGTTCGTGCTGGCGGGGCTCTTGGACAGCAGCGTATCCGCCAGCAAGCAGGTTACGCCCCTCCTGGGCGATGTGCCGGTGCTGGGCGCCCTGTTCCGCAGCACCCGCTACCAGCGCCGCGAGACCGAACTGGTCGTGCTCATCACCCCTCGCTTGGTGAGCCCGCTGAACCCCGACGAGGTCCCGCCGCTGCCCGGCGCCGGCTGGAAGCACCCCAATGAATACCAGCTCTTCCTCCTCGGCCAGCTTGGCGGCGAGGGAGGCGTTAACACACCTCACGATGCCGATGCCGGCGGAGCCGACGACGCCGCGACCCGGCGTGACGGCAGCCCCCGCCTGGAGGCGACGTACACCTTCCTTCCGGCTGAGCCGGCCGGGAACTGATCCGCCCGCAAAATGGTCGCGGAGCTTCAGCCGCAGACCGGTCAGGCCGACGAGAGGGTCGTGGGAAGCCAGATTAGTGACCAGGTAACTAAGAATCGACATGTTTATCCAGCTCAACGCCATCATCGTCGATCTCGACACCTCCAACCGGGAAGAGCTTGGGGCGTATCTCCGTGAATGCGGGATGAACGTCGCTGCCTCGCTTAGCACCGTTGAAGAGCTGCGCACGACGCTGCAGCGACGGGAAGCGCCGCAGGTCGTGCTGATCAACCTCGATCCGCACGCATCGGCCGCCATCGAGGCCTGCGACCCGCTACCGCGGACCTACCCGCAGACGGCCTTTTTCGCGATGAGCCAACTCATGGACCCTGCGCTACTTATGCGCATCATGAGCCTCGGATTCCGCGAGTTCATCCCGCTGCCCATGACTGAAAAGGTCATGAGCGGGGCCCTGGAACGCGTTGCCCAGACCCATGGGCTGTCGAAACGGGCCCGTATTATTCATGTCGTTCCGAGCATCGGTGGCTGCGGCAGCACCACCGTTGCCTGCAACCTCGCCGCCAGCCTGGCGGCGGCAGGGCATAAAACCTGCCTGCTGGATTTTGACCTGATCTGTGGTGGCGTGGCCAGCTACTTCGACGTGCGGCCCAGCTACACGATCGCAGATGTGATGCAGAGCGCCGACCGAGTCGATCAGCAGCTTCTGGAGAACGCGCTTGTCAAGCATGAGCGTTGCGGGCTGCAGATCATGGGGCGCCCCGAGCTTCCGGAGGAGACGCAGAGGATCACGCCGCAGGGCACGCGCCTGCTGCTGAACGTGCTGGGCCGAATGTTCGATTTCATCGTGATCGACTCGGTCATGAGCGTCGATCCCGTGTACTCGGCGCTGGTGCTGGGATCGGATGCGACGCTGGTCGTCATGCAGCTCAACGTTCCATCGGCAAAGAATGCCGAACGCTATGTCGGCGCCATGCGGCGGATGGGCGTCGAGTCCAGCCGCATCAAGGTCGTCGTCAACCGCTTTGTGAAGAAGGGGTGGGACATCGAGCCGCGGGAGGTCGAGCGGGCGCTGGGTCTCCAGATCGCCTGGATGGTCCCCAACGACTACAAGAACGCCATCGCCGCCATCAACTATGGCGAGCCGGTGGTCATCCGCAGCCCGAAATCGGAAATGAGCCAGAGCCTCATCGGCCTGGCATCGCAGCTCACCGAGGAGCACCGCCGCGCCGCGGCGTGAGGCGGGGAGTGCGATGTACTTGCCAGGAGTCGATTGCGATGCCGCTGTTCGCGCGAAACAAGGACGCCGCCAAGCCCGCCCCGGCCGGGGCGCCGCATGCGCCCTCCGACGACGCCATCGTCGTGCCGCCGCCGGCAGGGGAGGACGATTACACCTCCGCATCGCTGCCGATGGCCAAACCCAGCTTGATCAAGCCGCAGGCCGGGGAGCGGCAGGTCTACTTCTCGCAACTCAAGACCAAGATTCATCAGCAGCTTGTCGAGCGGCTGGACATGCAGACGCTCAAGCGGATGCGTCCGGAAATGGTGCGCAAGGAAGTGCGCCAACTTGTCCTGGAGCTGGCCAGCTCTGAGAAGGGGCTGATCAGCAGCATCGAGCAGGAGAAGCTCTGCGACGAAGTGCTGGACGAGACCTTCGGGCTCGGGCCGCTGGAGGCACTGCTTAAGGACCCGGACGTCAGCGACATCCTCGTCAACCGCTACGACCAGGTTTACGTCGAGCGCAAGGGCCGCCTGAGCATGAGCGAGGTGAGCTTCCGCGACGAGCGGCACCTCCGACAGATCATCGACCGAATCGTGGCGCGCGTCGGGCGCCGCGTGGACGAGACCAGCCCCATGGTGGACGCGCGCCTTCCCGACGGAAGTCGCGTCAACGCCATCATCCCGCCGCTGGCCCTGGATGGCAGCGCAATGAGCATACGGCGCTTCGGCAACAAACCGATGCAGCTCGAGGACCTGCTGCGTGCCCGGGCCTTCCCCGCGGTGGTCATGGACTTCCTCGCCGCCGCCGTGCAGGCGCGCTGCAACATCCTCATCAGCGGCGGAACGGGATCGGGCAAGACCACGCTCCTGAACTGCCTGAGCCGCTATATCCCCGCGGGCGAGCGGGTGATCACGATCGAGGATGCGGCGGAGCTTCAGCTCCAGCAGCCGCACGTCGTGCGCCTGGAGACGCGGCCGGTCAACATCGAGGGCAAGGGGGAGATCCGGGCGACGGACCTCGTTAAGAACTGCCTGCGGATGCGCCCGGACCGGATCATCATCGGCGAGACCCGCAGCCACGAGGTCGTGGACATGCTCCAGGCCATGAACACCGGCCACGACGGCAGCATGACCACGATTCACGCCAACACCCCGCGCGACGCCCTGACGCGGCTGGAGGTGCTGATCGCCATGGCCGGCTATGACATCCCGATCCGCGGAATGCGCCAGCAGATCAGCAGCGCAATCAGCATCATCGTTCAGACGGCTCGACTGGCCGGAGGACGACGCAAGGCCGTATACGTGAGCGAGATCTCCGGCATGGAGGGCGATCAGATCCAGATGCACAACCTCTTCACGTTCGAGCAGACCGGAGTGGACAGCAACGGCAACGCCGAAGGGCACTTTAAGTGCCACGGTATCCGTCCCCGCACCTGCGACCGCATCGGTCACCGTGGCATCCACCTGCCGAGCGACATGTTCGCAGCCCGGCGCATAGAGATCTGAGAACTTCCCGGCGCACACAGTCTTCATGAGCCCGATCTTCTTTGCATCCCTCCTCTTCGTCAGCGCGGCCATGGCCGTGCTGGGCGTGAGCTGGATCATCCTCGGATGGCAGGAGGGCACCGGCCGGATCAAGCAGCGGCTGGCGAGCCAGGCAAGGACTCCCGCCGCCCAGGAGCAATCCAGCCTCCTGCTGGTGACAGAGCAAAGCGCCCTGGGGGAGGTCCTGGGTCGTTACCAGTTCTTCAAGGAGTTCCGTTCGACGCTGAAGCAAGCCATGCCGGATCTGCGGCTGGAGACGTTTCTCTACTGCACCTGCGGCCTGGGCCTTGCGGTGCTTCTGGCCGGCGTGGTTTTCACGGGAAGCCTCATCGTCGCCAGCGTCGCGGCCCTCATCGGCGTGTACATCCCGTTCCTCGTCGTTGCCCGGAAGCGCATGCGGCGGCAGAAACTGCTGGCCGAGCAACTGCCAGATGGCCTTGACTTCCTCAACCGCGCCCTTCGCGCCGGCCACAGCTTTCCGCTGGGACTCCAGATGATGGCCACCGAGCTGCCGGCCCCGCTTTCCGAGGAGTTCGGCCGCTGCTACGACGAGATCAGCCTTGGTTGCGCCGAGGATCAGGCCCTTAAGGCCACGACCGAACGCATCGATTCCACCGATTTTGCCTTCTTCGTAACCGCGGTGCTCGTGCAGCGGCAGACGGGCGGCGACCTCTCCCAGGTGCTGGAGAACATCACCGGGATGCTGCGGCAGCGTATCCAGCTTCAGCAGCACGTAAAGGCCAAGACCGCCGAAGGTCGCTTCACGGGGTTGATCCTGGCTGCCTTTCCAATGGTCATGTTCCTGATCCTGTTCGCCATGAACCGCCAGTACACGGAGCTGCTGATCACCACGAGCGTCGGGAACGTGTTCCTTGGCGCCGCCTTCGTGCTCTCGGGGATCGGGCTGCACCTGATCCGGAGAATCACGACCGTGAAAATTTGACGCACCTGCACCCGTGGAAATCACCTTCGTCGCCATCTTCGCCCTCGCTTGCAGCCTGGCCGTCGCCAGCATGACGTGGGGCGCCCTCTCCGCCGCGTCCGCAGAGGGGGAGGATCGGCGGCTGCGGCAGCGCCTGCGGGCGCAGATTGGCACGCGCGCTATCCCCAGGCAGGAGTTGCGGGACTTGCTGGTCCGCTGGCTGACCCACGCCGTGGAGCGGATTTCCAGCCCCTTTGTGGATGAGGATGGCAGCCGCAAACAGCGACTGCGGCGGGACCTCATCGCCGCGGGCGTTTACGCCCCAGGCGCTGTCCGCATTGTTGTCAGTCTTCGCATCGGGCTGCTGGTAGTAGGCGTCGTAGTGGGGTACTTCGCAAGTGCTGCACTCGGCTATGACTGGCTGATCACCACCGCCGCCGGGGGGATGATCGGGCACGTTATGCCCCGCTTCTGGGTGTCGCGGCGAATCAAGCACAACCACCGCCTGCTGGAGCGTGCGCTGCCCGATGGTCTTGATCTGCTGGTCATCTGCGTCGAGGCTGGGCTGACGATCGACTCCGCCATCCAGAGAGTCAGCGAGGAATTGCACCTGGTGCACCCGGCCCTGGCACGGGAGCTCTCGATCTGCCACATGGAAACTCGAATCGGGCTCCCGCGGGCCACGGCGCTGAAAAATCTCGGCTTGCGATCAGGCTTTGCTCCGCTTCAGGGTCTGACGGCGATGCTGATCCAGACCGATCGCTTCGGCACGAGCGTGGCCGATGCCCTCCGCGTGCAGGCCGAGTCGATCCGCAAGCGCCGCCAGCACCGGGCCGAAGAAGCCGCGGCGCGGGCGAGCGTAAAGCTGAGTTTCCCGCTGGTGCTGTTCATTTTCCCGGCTTCGTTCCTGATCCTCGCCGGGCCGATGATTATCAACTTCATGATTAACGGCTTTTTCGGCGGCGAGTAGACCAAAGTCGCCGCCTGCACGGACCGAAACAAGCAAAGAGCGAGGTCGACCATGAACCGCAAGATCCAGATACTGCTCTCAGTTGCCGCTGCCGCCGCGGTGATCGGCGGGGCGGGGTGCACCAGCAGCAAGTACGACCAGAACGCCTACGACTTCGACCCGGATCGCTCCCGGACACGGGCGATTCTCGAGGCCCAGTACGCCAAGGGCGCCGCGGATGATGGCGCGCTTTCGCACTATCACTTTGAGGGCGGCCGTCTGAACGGCCTGGGCCGCGACAAGCTGGACCGGATGCTCGCCGCCGGCCGCGGGACGGACCTCGTGGTCTACGTGGATGTCACCCCCGACCCCTATGGCAGCCACAATCAGCTTATGGAGGCCGTCCGCAGCTACCTCGGGGCCAGTGGCCTGCAGATCCAAGCCGGGACTGTCGTTCTGGGCCCGAGCAGCGAGCGCGCCTACGCCGCGGACGCTCTGGCCGGCATGCACAAGCTTCGCCAGGACAAGGCGGTTTCCGGTGGGATCGGATCAGCCTCCAGCGACGTGATGGCCAGCCAGCATGCCGGCGTCGCCGGTGAATGAGTGTCTTCCGGAGAAGGAGAAACCGCCTCATCGGCGGTCGACCGCGGCCCCACGGCAACCCGTGGGGCCCTGTCGTTCCACGGCCCGGACGGCTGTCACGGCACGATGGCCGTGCCTTCGGCAACGAGAGGGGTCGATTGGTTCAGGATCATCCCGTCAGGCCCCTGGTGAAACGGCAGGTCGCGCAGCGGGCCTGTCGTGCGATCGAAGCCAATCGTGCGCCAATGAACGCTTCCGACCCCCGTCAGACGCTCAAGGTCGGCCTCCTGCTCGTCAGTCAGCCCGCCGCCGGTGGTTGCGAGCGTCCCCCGCAGTATCGGAGGGCTCGTGTCCGCGGACGGCTCGACGGCAATCCAGGCCTCGTCGGCGGGCTGCGTGGGCAGGTGCCAGATCAGCAGGGCGAAGACGGCCAGCCAGCCCGGCAGCGTAACCCAGCGGCGCATGCGACGACGGCTCCGGTGCAGGATCAGCCAGTCGACAGGCCCCACCAGCACCGCAAGGGCCAGCAGCGCGATCGGCAGCCGACTGGCATCCGTCGCCTTTGCCGCAGCCGCGACGGTGCTGATCGGGGCCTTGGGATGCTCAACGGGCTTCGGCACCTCGGTGGGAAGGTATTGCGCGCCCGCGCGATCCGCATCCGCGGGGGAGACGTGCAGGAAGATGACCTCACCGAGACCCACCTGCCGTCGCGTGACGAGGGATCCCTCGCCGACGCCCCGCAAGCGGGTATAGGGGACCGGGCTGCCGTCGATCTCGATGGTCGTGAAGTCGATGACCCCGCCCGGGATGAGCGATAGGAGCGCGGACTCCGTGGGTATCGCCTGCGTATCCAGCCATATCAGCAGCCGCCCGCCGCCGCGGACCCAGGCGGCAATGGCCTGCTGCCTGGCCGGCTCGATGTCCAGGATCTGTGGCCGGTTGAGGGCCAATACATCCAAGCCGTCGTACCCGACGGTGTGTCGTGGCAGGTGGTCGATTGCCAGGAAGGACACGGCGTACTGGCGGTCGTCCAGGCCATAAAGGGCTGGCCCCTCGCCGCTGACGCCAATGAAGATGGGCTCCCGGACCTGCACATCCGCGTACTCCATGGGCGAGATGACGTCGGTGGGCCAGAAGGCGAGGGTGCGGCCGGTGGCGGCATGGGAGACGACCAGGTGAATGGCGGCCGGGTCAGGGCCAACCGGGAGGTAAGCCAGGTGGTCGCCCGGCTTCTGGTTCAGGGTTACGGATTGCTCGATGATCATCGACTCGCGTCCCGGCCGGGGGACGTACCAGCGGAAAATTACTGGCGTTACCTGGTCGGCGCTGGCGGAGACGACCGCCGGGGTCCAGCGGTCGGGGCGGTAGCGGTCCCCCCAGCCGACATTGACGCGGATATCTACATCCGCCGCGGCGGAGGGGGCTGCGAGGGAGGCGGCGGCGAGGTAAAGGATGGGAAGCCAGCGGCCCATGAGTTAACCATAGCGGATCGGGTGCCAGGTTGCGGGCACCGGCGTCAGGCTGACTGGCCGGGGGGGCGGCTTGACGCGGCCTGCGCATGGCCGAATACTCACGGATTCAGCGGGCGTCTGCCCGATGAGAGATCATGCGAACGGTTCCCCGCCACCTGCTGCTCGCCGCCGTTGTCCTGACGGTCTGCTGCGCCCAGCGCCAGGCAGAGGCCACGGTCGACCTCCAGCGCCTGGCCGCGGAAATGGCGGGACAGCGGCTCGATGAGTCCCGCACCGTCCAGAAGCAGGTCCGGCACCGTGTGGAGCACC
>JBGTBZ010000088.1:0-4423 GCA_041749155.1 Phycisphaerae bacterium | reverse complement strand
CGCTTCGCGGGCCTGAAAACGCCGATTTGCGCCGCCCGCGTCAGGATTCGCCCCGATTACCGGCCGTTCCGCCCGCAAAAAATCGTGATTTTCGCCCCGCCGCAGCGCTGCAGAGGAGCATTGCAGCGCTGCAGAGCCCCGCTGCAGCGCTGCAGGGACTCCTCGCAGCGCTGCAGGGACTCCTCGCAGCGCTGCAGGGACTCCTCGCAGCGCTGCAGGGACTCCTCGCAGCGCTGCACTCCACCCCGACAGCGCTGCCGCCCCCCGCCGCAGCGCTGCACCTTGCCGCTACAGCGCTGCCCCCACGCCCTGCAGCGCTGCACCCCACCCTTACAGCGCTGCCCCCGGCGGATGCAGCGCTGACGCTCCGGGGTGACAACGTGTACGCCCCGGCGGCAGGCGACTGCGTGGTAGGGACCTGGTAGCCCTCCATCTGTGGGGTTGACGGAGGTGTGCTGATTCTGGATGCTCCGGACCATCACAGAGCGGCGAGGACGCCAGATGCAGGATCACGGCCAATGATCTTAGCTGGTCGACTTCCCGGGGGCGTAAGAACTTACATGCGCATTCTTCTTCTCTGTAATCTCCTCCTTGTGGGCTGTGCTGTCCCTGGCGTCTCCTATTTACAGATGGGCAGCGGCGACCACTTCGAACTCAGCCTAACTGCCGGGTTCGATGCGGCGGCGTTTCGGGACCGGCTGGCAAGCCTGCCGCGTGATTCGGGCTGGGCCTTTTCTTACCGGCGGACGGCATCTCTCGTGTCAGCACTCGACACTAGTGGGTGGCCGGGACAGTCGGCGACCCACGATGTCTCCGAGGACCTTCAACGCGCGGTGGCGCAAGCTCTCTATGACGCAGCCCGCCGACCGGAGTGGGCGCATCGGCACGATCAGGCGACAACGGTGGCAGCCGTCGCAGAGGATCTGGGGCGACTCTGCGGCATCGAGAAGCACGTGTGGATGGAGGTTATCTTCCCCCTGCTGGATTGGTGGAGCCTCGATCTGGGTCCTGCCACGGCGCGCGGGATGGCCGTGGGCAGCGAGATCTTCGTTCCAGAAGGTGGAGGAGCAACGGCGAGCTTCGCGAGCGTGGGCGTCTTCCTGCGCACGCCCCGTGGGAGGAGGGATCTTTTCACCGAGGAGTATCGGGCCTTTCTGCATGGGATGCTCGCGCAGAACGCGCTGGCAACGGCCAACTTCCTGTATCAGGGGTATCCGGCTGAATCGCGCCGGCTGGAGGAACCGCGTCGATTGCTTCTCGAACTGGAGTATCTGCTGCATCGCAGGCGGTATGAGTCAGCGGGAATCAACGATGAACAAGCGGCGAGAGCTGCACGCGCGGCGCCTGCTTCCGACGCCATCGTCGACATCATCTGCCAGCTAGCCCGCAGCGGAGGCCGCCCCGGGGAGGCTTTAGCTCTGTACTATTACGGCGGGCAACCGGGCTTCGAAGGCGACCCTCGTATTCGCCAGGCACTCGAGGAATCGGGTAGCCACTACGCGATCGAGCGTCTGGCGGAGATGGCCGAGTGAGATCGCTGATGAGCCTCTCGCGAGGTTGCGAGCCCACTCACCCCATCACAATAAACCGGCTCCTTTGGCTTCCCTGTCGCAGATCCAGGAGGCATCGATCCTCCGGACAACCGGTTTTGGCACGCTGGCGATACGAATGCGATTGATGAGCGGCAGGCGACTGGGTGGTAGGGACCTGGTAGCCCTCCATCTGTGGGGTTGACGAGGCGATCCGCGGTCCGCATCCTCCGACAAGTTACGATGGCCGCCGGCTACTCCCAGAGCTTCGCCCCTGAGCCTCCGCCTTCCGGCTGGCCGGGGTGGAGCAGCTCGGAGTGGACCGGCGGGGCGCTGGGCGAGTTCGACATGAACGAGACGATCACGTTCAGGCTCGGGGAGCTTCAGAAGCACAGCCACCTGAGCATCCCCGCGCCGGGCGTGGACTTTCACCTGGGCGACGACCTGGAGGTCGGCAAGCGCTTCACGATCACCGCGTCGGTAACCAGGCACTCAACCCATCACGATAAACCTGCTCCGCGCCTGTAGCTTCACGTATGTCCGCGTGATATCCAGCGTCCCGTCAGCGGTCAGCCCGGAAGCGGAGCCCGCCACGCCCTCCGGCTGATCTCTGACCTCTGATCTCTGACTTCTGTCCGCCGTCCCCCCCGCCTCGTGCGGCTGGCCGTGCGATTGCAGCCACTTCCTGGCCGCGCGTGAAGAAGCGGTCGAACTCGTCCACGCCCATGGGAGGTCAAAGCCGCATCATCGTGACCTTCTCAGTCCTGAAACCCAGCCGCTCGTAGAACGGCTGCCTCATCGTAAACAGAAAGACGAACGATCCTGCCGGGCCCAGCTCGCGAAGTGCCGCCAGAAGTCGCTCCATCATCGCCGTGCCGATGCGGCGGGACTGATACTCGGGCCGCACGATCACATCCCACACGCTGTACCACCCACGGGCGTCGCACATCGCCCGGGCCATCCCCACTACCTGGCTCCTCTGCGTGTCAACTGCCACGACCCCTGCCGTCGACCGATCCAGGATGTCGGGCGCCGCCTCCGTCTCCCAGCCGACCGACTGCTTGAGCGCCAGATACTCCTGCCACGTCGCAAGACGCTCGATGATCTGGATCTCGGGCGGCAAGGTGTCGCTGGCGTTTGCGGGACGCTGGTATTCTGCCGGTCCGCTGAAGCGCAGGTGATAGCCGTTGGGATCCCGAATGGTGTACTCGCGGATGCCCCAGGGCTTGTTCTCGATCGGGCTGATGATCGGCGCGCCGGCGGCGGCGTGCCTTGCATGCAACGCCTCGATTTCATCGGCCCAGTAGTGGTGCTGATGCCCCTCGAGCTTCTGGGCCAGGTCCGGCTGCTGGTTGAACATCACCTGCACGTCGCCCCAAGTTGCGCCGGCGAAACTGGCGGGATCACCCCAGAACCATTCTCCGGCGAAGCCCAGCACATCGCGATAGAACGCGACCGTCTCGCGCACATCCTTCACGGCGAAGATGGGCACGGATTTCTGAAGCATGTGAGGGAGTGTACCCGCGACAGAGACAATCGCGCCGCCGTCAGACACACCCCGAAGAGTGGCCTCTCACCCCATCACGATAAACCTGCTCCGCGCCTGCTGCTTCACGTACGTTCGCGTGATATCCAGCGTCGCGCCGTTGCCGCCCTGCTGCGCCGGGCCGGGGGCGCTGGCGGGGCCCGCTGCGGGGGAGGAGGTGCCGGAGGCTTCGTGCGGTCGGCCGTGCGCCGCCAGCCACTTCTGCCCGCGGGTGAAGAAGCGGTCGAACTCGTCCACGTTCATGGGGCGGGCGAAGTAGGTGTCACGGCGGACGGGCATGAGGCGGGCGATGGGCTCGCCCCTTTTCATCTCGATGCGCTCCTGCTGCGCGTCCAGCTCGAGCACGACGTGCCACGGGTAGCTGGCCGGGTACCAGTCGGTCTCGACGATCGCGCTGTGCGCCCGCCAGGGGCGGCGGAGATTGGGCACATCCGTCACCAGAAGCATCTCGTTGGGATCGGTCTCCAGGAAGAGGAAGCTGCTGATCTTCACCTGGTGCCTGATCTCTTCGAAGACGTCGTCGGTGATGGCGTGCGGCAGCGTCTGGCCGCGCTCCCAGAACCAGGCGTACCGCTGCGAGAGTGCGCGGCCGGGGGAGTCCTCGGCGGCGGACCAGTCAAAGTCGCTGGCGATCTCGATGTCCGGCTCGGCGAGCCAGGTGCCATCCCCCTGCCGCACGAAGCTGACGTCGAAGTTCGCGAGGATGTCGAAGCCAAAGGCGCTGGCAGCGCGGATCGGCGGGCATTCCTCCGGCCAGCCCCGGCCGGTCGGGCGCTTGACGTACACGTCCTTGCCAGGTTGGGGATCGAACAAGTCGTCGCGGAACTTGTAGTAACGGAGCATGGCGGGATGTTACCCGCCGGGCTGACGCGGCGTAGAAGAGCACTCGGCAGCGGGCCTACGCTTTGCACACAGCCCGGCCCCATCGTCTAGAGGACTAGGACACCGCCCTTTCACGGCGGCGACACGGGTTCGAATCCCGTTGGGGTCATTACCGCACTCCAGATCCTGATGAAGTCGCCCGCGACCCGCCGCCGGGGGCGAGGGAATGTTCCTCGCTTTGCCGGCCGGAGGGAGGACGCCGAGGACTTCAAGACCCCCATCGCGTATCTTGAGGAGCACGACTGGATCGGCCAGAGCCGCGACGAGCGGCGGGTCTGACTGCTCAGCGACGCCCGGGAACGGCTCGTTGAAGCCCGCGTCATCTGACGAAGGGGTGTGTTGTGGCCAAGGAAGACACCTACGACCTCTCCGACGAGCCGCCCCCGCCGCGGCCGCCGATCAAGCCGATCATTCAGCCCGTCGGCAAGGAGTTGGAGCAGGCCCCCGCCCTGCCCCAGGAGGCGTG
>JBGTBZ010000087.1:0-3128 GCA_041749155.1 Phycisphaerae bacterium | reverse complement strand
CTGCGCCGCCTGGCTCGCGATCGTCGCAACGATCACGGCCCCGGCTCCGAGCCCGCTGGAGGCTACGCGGTGGGTGCTGCTGTTGGTGGTCCAGACGACAGTCTGGCCGCTGAACCCGCCATCCAGCGCGTCGACAATCGCCGCCTTGGCCGCATTGCCGCTGTAGTCGTGCAGAGCGATGTCCCACGCCGTCCCGCCGCTGGCCGTGCTGCTGCCCGACAGGTCAAAGTCATCCCATACGCCGTTCTCGCAGACGATGACCGGCTTAGGGCTGCTCTTGTACTTCGTGCCGAGCGTGGAACTGGAGCAGGACTCAAGCAGGACCGCCACGTCGTAGAGCGTGGAGCTGATCTCCGCATCCTCGTCGCTCTTGAGCAGGACGGTGTGCGAGAGCTCCAGACGATTCTTGATCGTCGTGTCGCCGGCGGTGAGGCCGGCTGCGTTCCCGACTACTACGACAAGGGTCGCCATTGGTTATCAGCCGTTGCCGTGCCCGTCTCGCGCGTCCCCGTAGGCCTCTTCCCCGGTGTCGTCCCAGACGTTGCCGCTCCAAACCGGGTCGCCGTCTGCCTGCAGCAGGCCGTAGCGGTAATCGCGCCCGAAGCGGTTATCCAGGATCTGCACGTTCACCGGGTCGCCGTTGCCGCCGTTCTCCGAGTAGATCGTGTAGTTGCCGCCGTTGAACCAGTTGCCCTGGATCAGCACGTCGTGCACCACGTTGCTGCTGGTCTTGAGCATGATGCAGGCATTGCTCTTGGTCCCTGAGACTCCCTTGGGCATGTCGATGTTGTTGCCGACGATCGTCACCCGCTTGCCGGTGGCGATCTGGATGCCGTCGGCGTGGGACCCGTCGCGCGTCCCCAGCGGGTGATGCACGTAGTTGTGCAGGAGGCTTACATCCTCGCCGCCCACGCCGATGGCGTCGTCCAGGGCCGTGTGGATGTCGCACCGCTGCATCGTGCCCGACTTAATCGTCACGATGCTGGCGCCGCCGTTGCGGATCGTGGAATCCTCCACCAGCACGTCGCTCAGCCCGCTGATGACGTAGAGGGCCGCGGTGCCGGCGGCGCCCGAGCCGATGACCTCGCAGTTGCGAAGAGTGACGCCACTGGCCTCAATGCGGGTGTTGCCGTGGAAGCGGTAGTTCTCGTAGACACCCGCCGACTTGATGATCCGGCTGCCTGCCCAGTCCGCGAGCTCCCCGGTATGCCCCGTGTTCTCCGCCGTGGGCTTGTCTCCGGAACCCGGGTCGCTGACGATGAGGCGCACCTCGTTCGTGACGCCCCCTGATGTCGTGCCGACCGACGGCCCTTCGTTGGCGTACGCGATTGCGGTCATGGTGTACTCTCCGGCAGAAAGGTGCCGCGTACGAACAGCGCCGCTGGTGTCTCCGAACAGTGAGTAGGGGGCGGCCCGCTCGACCTGCTGGTGGCTGACCGGCCCTTGCAGGTCAAAGTGAACCTCGTCGGCGTGCCGCACCTGGGCCACGGCCCCCCAGGCCCCGGCAGGCACGGTCATGCCGTCCACCCACTCGGTCATGCCGCCTGCGGCATCCACCAGGTAGACCCCGCTGATCGTCACCGGCTCGATGGCGAAGCTCGCCGACTCGCTGCGAACCAGGATGTCGCCCTCGATGCGGATGTCCGCATGGAGGGTGTAGCTGTTGGGGATGCCCTCGCCGCGGTCGAAGAAGAACAGCCGGTCGGGCGTCGTCCAGCCATCCCCGCCGAAGGTGTCGGTGTAGATGCCCGCGAACTCGCCGCTGAGGTTGGTCCTCACGGACTCAACGCCCGCATCGCTGGTCAGGACGGCCTTGATATAGGCCACCCCGTCGTCGGGCAGCTGGTTGACGCCTATGAGGGTGTTCGTCCCCAGCGTGGCGATGAGGCTGTCATCGCCGGCCGCCCGCAGCTCGAAGCGGTCCACCGTGGGCGTGCCGCCGTTCATCCGCTGGAGCCATGCGTCGTATTCCGCCTGCTCATCTGCGAGCGTCGGCGTGCCGCTCCAGCGGGTGTTGCCCGTCCAGCTTGAAGCGTCCGGCACCCACCAGTCGTTGCGGCCCGTGCCCTTGACCCAGCCGACGTGGTTGCCGTCGCCGCTGTTGGAGTGGAAGGCGCTACCGGCCTTGTGGTAGTCCCAGATGTACGCCCCGACGTTCTGGGCGGCTATCGGTCGGCCGTCGGGTAGCACGCCGGCGGAAAGTACGCGGTTGGAGTGGATGCGCTGACTGTGCCCGCCGGATATGGCGATGCCGTAGTTCGTAGTTCCGAGGACCACATTATCGAACGCTTCGGCATAGGCCGAGCCGGTGTGGCCGTCGCCCAGCAGTATTCCTCCTCCGGCGAAGTTTCCGTCGGTGGCAGGCTCGGCGTTGTACGCCCCCCAGACGAGATTGTTGTGAACTCGGATGGGGCTGCTGGCCGTTCCACTGGACTGGTAGAGGTTGATGACATCTTCGACCCGGCTTTCGTAGGGGCGGTTGATGACCTCGTTCCATGCTATCTCGACGCCGGGGACGTTCGTAACCTTGTCGAGATTGGCGAACTGTGCCCGGTCGTGGACCCCTCCACCCTGCCACCCGCCCTTGCCGTCGCTGAGCCGCCCGTCGATGTTCAGGGCCTCGTTGCCCCAGATGCGCACGGTCCCGCCCCCGTGGTTGCCGTTGAGGACGATGCCCCGCGTGGACTCCATGTAGGAGCCTTCCACGTTCACGCTGTCAAAGTCGAAGGCGTAGAGGAATCGCCCGAGCTTCTGGCCGCTGACGTTGGGGTTCAGCCCGTAGCCGTTGGTGGTGTTGGTGACGGTGAGGTTCGCGCCCGAGGCGGTGACGCGGATCAGGTCATCCATGCCCCGGATGTTGCTATTCGTGATCGTTACTGGCTCTTTGGTGCGAACCTCGACGACGTAGGTGTCGGGGTCGAGGGACTGCCAGTTGCCGGAGTACGTTCCGCCGGATGTGATGACGATGGGGCCGGACCAGTCATCGGTTGACAGGGGGGCGGGGGCATCGGGCTCGGGCGCAGGCTCCGCGTGCTTGAGTTGCACGACGGTGGCCAGGCCGGGGCGCACGTCGTGCGGACCGAACCAGTCGGCCGGGTGCAGCCCAGCGCCCACCGCCATCAGGCGGC
>JBGTBZ010000086.1:0-5993 GCA_041749155.1 Phycisphaerae bacterium | reverse complement strand
GCGGGGGGAACGATGTTTTCATCGTCCCCCGGCGCCAGCACGCCGAGGCGATCCGGGCCCTGGGCATCCTCCGCCGTTCGGGTGGCGGGCCGCGTGGCCAGTGGCGCCTCAGGAAGCAGGACGGGCCGCGTGGTGATGCCGATGAGATCGGCGGTGGCCCCTGGTGGGCTGTGGCAGGCAGCGCAACGGGCTTCGTACCGAGCGGGCATGGCCATCAGGTAGCCGTATCGGCCGTCCTCGGTCACATAGGTCTCGCCATAGATGCCGCGGCCCGGGTCGCGGCGAAAGCGGTTCAGGGCCTTGGATTCGAAGGGGGTCAGGTCCGCCGATTCCCCGACGCCCACCAGACGCGGACGGCGGACCTGGAGGCCGTCGTAGTCGTCAAATCCCGGCTCCCCCGGCGGAAGCTGCCCGGTGGCGGCGTGCATGGCCAGGGTCTGCTTGGCCAGCGTATGGGCGGCAACCGTATCCTGTTGCTGTGTAAGTTGTTCGATGCGTTGCCAGGTGATGACCAGTGCGGCGAGGATAATGATGCCGGCGGCGATGCCGAACAGGAGTTGGCACTTTGTAGCGAGCGAGACTTTGAGGCGCCGCAGCCGCCGGAGCATGCGGGGGAGTTTAGCAGGCGTTCGGGTTTATGCGGGTCGTGCCGCGACGCATCGGCGCGGTCGGGGGCAAGGATTTTTGGCCTTGGCGGGCCGTGGGCGGGGATGTATGCCATACAGTCGTAGTTGACCGGGCGGAGGCCCGACCCCAAGGCGAAGGACGTTCTAGTGCCTCAGAAAGCAATCGACCCCTCAATGCAGGAAGCCCGCAGCGGCCCCTCAACCGGCTCGAACGGCCAGGGGGCCCCCGCCCCCACGACGCGCGGGCGCGTGCTCATCGTCGAAGACAACCCCACCGAGCGCCACGGCCTGGCCAAGCTCCTGCGCGGCGCGGGGTTCACGACGTTTTCCGCGGAGAACGCCGACAAGGCGATCGGCTACCGCGAGGAGTCGATCGACGTGGTCCTGACCGACCTGCACATGGGAGATGTCAGCGGCATCGACCTGCTGGGCCTCTGGAAGAAGCACCGCCCCGACACGCAGTTCATCCTCCTGACCGGCCAAAGCTCGATCTCGACGGCGGTCGAGGCCATTCGTGCGGGGGCGTACGACTACATCACCAAGCCGGTCGATCCGGACGACCTGGAGCAGACGATCGCCCGGGCTATAGACGTGAAGCGCAAGGAGCGCGAGCTGGAGGACCTGCGCCGGCGGCTGGATCACAAGTTCGGCCTGTCGCAGATCATCGGCGAGAGCAACTCGATGCGGCGTGTGTTCGACATGGTGCGGCGGGCGGCGCCGGTCGATTCCACCTGCCTCATCCTGGGCGAGAGCGGCACGGGCAAGGAGCTGGTCGCCGCGGCCCTGCATCACAACAGCCCGCGCAAGGACAAGCCCTTCGTCGCCATGAACGTGGCGGCGGTGCCAAGCACGCTGGTCGAAAGCGAGCTGTTTGGCCACGTCCGGGGCGCGTTCACGGGAGCGACGGATGACCGTCCCGGCCGTTTCGAGCAGGCGGACGGGGGGACGCTGTTCATCGACGAGATCGGGGATTTCGAGCTTGGGCTGCAGGCCAAGCTGCTGCGTGTGCTGGAGACGCTGACGGTGACGCCGGTGGGAGGGCACAAGGACAAGAAGGTGAATGTGCGCGTGCTCGCCGCGACCAGCCGCAATCTTCGCAAGATGGTCGCGGAGGGGGACTTCCGCGAGGATCTGTTCTACCGGCTGAACGTGGTGAGCATCAGTCTTCCGCCGCTGCGCGAGAGGCCGGACGACATTCCGCTGCTGATCGAACACTTTCTGAACGAGATCACCGAGGTAAGGGGCGCACAGCGCAAGAAGATCAGCCCGGAGGTTCTGCGGGCGTTCCGGCAATACAATTGGCCCGGCAACGTGCGTGAGCTGCGCAACACGCTGGAGAGCATGATGGTTCTGGCCGACAACGAAACGCTCACCGAGCGTGACCTCCCGGACCAGCTCCTGGAGAACGTGTCGACCGGCACCAGCAGCGACGACATCCCCAGCGGCCTGACTATGGAGGAGCTGGAGCGCCTGGCGATCGAGAAGTCGCTGGAGCGGTTCGAGGGCAACCGCACGCACGCCGCCAACGCCTTGAACATCAGCGTTCGGACGCTGCAGCGCAAGCTGGCGTTTTACGAGTCCGAGGGCCGTCCGGTGAAGGATGGCTCGGAGAAGACCGGAACGTAGTTGCACCTCGGCGATCACCGCGGGGCGATCGCCCGCCATAGGTCCTCGAGCCGCTCCCTCGCCGTCAGGTCGAAGTGAAGCGGCGTAACGGTGATGAACCGCTCGCGCAGGGCGACGACGTCGTTCTCCCCCTCGCTGCGCGAGAGCGTGAACTTCGCGGCGTTCCAGAAGTACTCGCGGCCCTCGGGGCTGTGGCGGCGCTCGTACTGGTCGCTCCACGGGCGGATGCACTGGGGCACGACCTTCACGCCCGCCGGCTCCTGGCCCTCGGGCAGCGACGGGACATTGATGTTGACTACCTGCCCCGCCTTCGGCTCGCCGCTCGCCCACAGGCGGCGGATCACGCGCATCGCCAGGGCCGCCGCCCAGTCGTAGCTCGTCTCGACCTCCTCACTCAGGTGGTGCGACACGGCGATCGCCGGCTTGCCAAGAAACGCCCCCTCCACCGCGGCCGCGACGGTGCCGCTGTAGAAGACGTCCACCCCGACGTTCGCCCCCTGGTTAATGCCGCTGATCACCAGCTCGACGTCTGGCGTGAAGTGCGAGAGCGCCAGCTTCACGCAGTCCGCCGGCCGGCCGTCCACGGCGATGCCGGTCTCGTCCGAGTCCGCGAGGCTGACGCGGCGGGTCAACAGCGGGTTGTGAAGGGTGACGCCGTGGCCGGTGGCGCTCTGGACGGTCTCGGGGGCGACGACGCGGACGTCGCCGAAGCCCGTAAGCTGCCGGTACATGGCGGCGATCCCCTCAGCGCGGATTCCGTCGTCGTTGGTCAGGAGCACGCGCGGGCGGCGGCCTCCTAGTTCGCTTTGATCCTCGTCCGTCCGATGGCTCATTCGCCGGCACTATAGTCGCGCATGATCCCCGCGCCCCATCCGTTGCCGCGGCTGACGCGCGAGCAGGTGCGGCGCGTGGACCGGATCTGCGTGGAGGAGTTCGGCATCCCGGGCATCGTGCTGATGGAGAACGCGGCGCGGGCGATCGTGACCGTCGCCCGCGAGCTCTTGAGCCGCGCCGGCGGCACCCGGGTCCTTATCGTCTGCGGCGGCGGGAACAACGGCGGGGATGGCTACGCGGCGGCGCGGCACCTATACAACGCGGGGTACGAGGTTGCGATCGGTGCGCATCCGATGCCTGAGATTCTCCCGTCTGCTGCAGCAGGCGGGCCTGGGGGCGTGGGGGAAAAGGATGCCCAGATCAACGCACGCATCTGCGATCGCATGGGCCTCCGCATCGAGCCAGCGACGCCGTCTTCCATCGCCCAAGCCCAGGCCGACCTGGTGATTGACGCCCTCCTCGGCACGGGCCTCGACAAGCCCCCGCGCGAAGACGCCGCCGATCTCATCCGGGCCATGAACGCCCGGCGAACGCCGATCCTCGCGGTGGACGTGCCCAGCGGCCTCGACTGCGACACCGGCCGGCCCTTGAGCTCGCATGAGGATTGCATCCGCGCCAACGTCACCGTCACCATGGCCGCGGACAAGGCCGGCTTTGCCCATGCCCACCAATGGACCGGCGTCATCGTGATCACGGACATCGGCGCCCCGCCGGAGGCCATTGGCCGGGCCGCGGCCTTACAATGCTGACCCGTCTCGACGCGACTTGACCCCAGGCGGAGCCACGTCATGCAAAAGCCCAATCTGCGCGGAGCGATCACGGCCCTTGTCACCCCCTTCCAGAATGGCGAGGTGGATTTTCAGCGGCTCAAGCAGCAGGTGCATTTCCAGATCGACGAGGGCATAGACGGCCTGGTCCCCTGCGGCACTACCGGCGAATCTCCAACGCTCAGCGTTCAGGAGCACCAGCGCGTCATCGAGACGGTGATCGCCGAGGCCTCCGGCCGCGTCCCCGTCATCGCCGGCGTCGGCGCCAACTCGACGGCGGAGGCGGTCAGCCTGCACCGCTTCGCCCGGGATGCCGGCGCGACGGCGGGCCTCTCCGTTAACCCCTACTACAACAAGCCGACGCAGGAGGGGCTCTACCGGCACTTCATGACGCTCTCGGAGAAGGTTGACCTGCCGATCGTTCTCTACAACATCCCGGGGCGGACCGGCGTCACCATGAGCCCGCAGACCGTCGCCCGCCTCTGGCGTGAAGGCAACATCGCGGCGATCAAGGAGGCCACGGGCGACGCCAACTTCGCCAGCCTGATCATGCAGGAGTGCGATGTGCCCATCCTCAGCGGCGATGATCCCCTGACGGTGCCAATCATCAGCGTCGGCGGCGTCGGCGTCGTGAGCGTGCTTTCCAACGTGCTGCCCGCCCGCGTGGTCGAGATGTGCCGCGTGGCTCTCGCCGGCGACTTTGCCGCAGCACGGGAGATTCACCATCACGTCTATGCCCTCACAAGGAGCCTCTTCCTGGACGGCAACCCAGCGGGCGCGAAGCTGGCGATGAAGATGCTCGGCCGCGACTCCGGCGAGCTGCGACTGCCGCTCGTGGAGACTTCGGAGCCGACGAAGAAGGCAATCGCCGACGCCCTCAACCGGCTTGGCATGCTTTGATGGAGATTAGAGGTCGGAAGTCAGAGGCCAGCCAGGAGTTGCCATGCGCTTCGAGCGGCCTCATCTCTTTCTGATCTGCGACTGCTGCCTGCTCACGGCTAATCCATGACCCGACTGTGCGCCTCGATTTTCGTCCGCGATCCGCAGCAGGCGCGGGCCGATGCGCTGCGGGCCATCGAACGAGGGGCCGACATGGTCGAGCTGCGCCTCGATGCGCTGCGCGACGTCCTGGAAGAGCCACCCGAGCAATGGAAGACCGACACCGCCGTCGTCGGCCTGGCACAGCTCGTTGACGACCTGGCCGTTCCCGTCCTGCTCACCTGCCGCCCCGTCGCCGAGGGTGGGCAGACCCAGGCTGACGTCGACACCCGGCTGACCCTTCTGGCTGCCGTGGCGCATGACGTGCCGACGTACGTGGACCTGGAGTGGCGCACGCTGCACCATGCCGGGGGGTGGCCGTGGGCTTTCCTGAAGCTCTCAGGCGCGCGGCCGGAGCCGACGAAGATCATCCTCAGCGCCCATGACTTCGAGGGCCGCCCCTCGAACCTCATCTCGCTCTTTGCCGACATGAGTCAGAGCCGGGCCGACGTCGTCAAGCTCGCCTGGCGCGCCCGCAGCGTCCGCGACAACATCGAGGCCTTCGAGCTTCTGCGCGACGCCGCCAAGCCGACCGTCGCCCTGTGCATGGGCGAGGAAGGGCTCATCAGCCGCGTCCTGGCGAGGAAGTTCGGCGCCTTCCTCAGCTTCGCCAGCATCGAGCCGGGCGCCGGCACCGCCGACGGCCAGATCCCGCTGGAGACGATGAAGCGGCTCTATCGCTGGGATGCGATCAGGCGGAGCACTCGCGTTTATGGCGTCGTCGGGCACCCGCTGGATCACTCGCTCTCGCCGCACGTGCATAACGCCGCCTTCGATGCGCTGGGCTGGGATGGCGTGTATCTGCCGATGCTCGTGCAGCCGGGCTACGAGTCGTTCAAGGCTTTCATGGAGTCGTTCCTCGCCTTCGAGCCGTTGCAGCTCTCGGGCCTCTCGATCACTCAGCCACACAAGGAGAACGCGCTTCGATACGCCAGCGAGCGCGGCGCCAGAATCGATCCTGTTGCCGCGAGAATCGGGGCCGTCAACACCTTTCGCATCGAGCACGAGAACGGCGCCCTGCGACTGTCAGCCTTCAACACCGACGCCGATGCCCTTGTCGAGTCCCTCGCCTCCGCCGCCGGCGGGCGGGAGGCCCTGGGCG
>JBGTBZ010000085.1:0-5136 GCA_041749155.1 Phycisphaerae bacterium | reverse complement strand
CGTCGAGCAGGCGGCGGAGGCGATCGAGCCGGGCATGACCGAGCACCAGATCAGCGGCATCCTCGCCTACTGCGTGCGCGCGGCGGGGCTGGTGCCCCATGTGAACCTCATCGCAACGGACGACCGGATTCACCGCTTCCGCCACCCCATCGCTACCGACCGCAAGCTGGAGCGCTACGCCATGCTCGTCACCTGCGCCAGCTTCGGCGGGCTCATCAGCAGCCTGACGCGGTTCGTCCATTTCGGCGAACCGCCGGCGGAGCTGAAGCGCAAGCAGCAGGCGGTGGCGGACGTGGACACCGCCGTCAACTTCGCCACCCGCCCGGACCGCACGCTGGGCGAGGTCTTCGCCGATCTCCAGCAGGCGTACGCGAGCGCGGGGTTCGCGGATGAGTGGAAGCTGCACCACCAGGGCGGACCGACGGGCTACGCCAACCGGGAGCGAGTGGCGACGCCGGGGGATGAGACAAGGGTGCTGGAAAACCAGGCCTTCGCCTGGAACCCCAGCATCACCGGCGCCAAGAGCGAGGACACGATCCTCGTGACGGCGGAGGGGTTTGAGGTGCTGACGGGGCACAGCGGGGATTGGCCGACGGTTATTGGGCATGCCGCGGAGGGGGAGCTGCCGCGGGCGGGGTGTTTGGTGAAATGAGGAATGAGGAAACCAGAATGACGAATCAATGAAGGAACTTAGCGATCGCTGGTCCGATAGATGCCTCATTCATGAGACGAGGCCGCTATCCGGAGCTGGCAAGGCAGTTGCCTCGGGCTTCCCCCACCATTGCCGCAGGCCCGGGCACCCTTGCCGCAGGCCTCGGCAACGTTGCCCAGCGACCGGGCAACGTTGCCCAGCGACCGGGGAACGTTGCTCAGCGACCGGGGAACGTTGCCCAGCGACCGGGGAACGTTGCCCAGCGACCGAGGAACGTTGCCCAGCGACCGAGGAACGTTGCCCAGCGACCGGGCAAGGTTGCCGTAGCCTCCGACGCCTTGCCGCGGGGCTCGACGCCCCTGCCTTCCTTTCTTCCGGGAGAATGCCCCGATACGCTTTGCCCATGAACCTTGAACTTCTCAAGCGGCTCTCCGAAGCCGCCGGCGTGCCGGGGCGCGAGGAGCAGGTCCGCGACATCCTCCGGCCGGAGGTCGAGGCGCTTTTCGACGACGTCTCGGTCGATGCCATGGGCAACCTTATCGGCGTGAAGAAAAATCAGGGCAAGCCGCGCGTCATCATCGCGGCGCACATCGACGAGATCGGGTTCTACGTCAAGCACATCGACGACAAGGGCTACCTTCGCATCCAGAACGCCGGCGGGTTCGACACGCGCAACCTCTTCGCCCGCCGCGTGCGCGTCTGGACGAAGTCGGGCGAGATGACCGGCCTGATGAACCCCGGCGGGCGGCCGATTCACATCGCCAAGGAGGAGGACAAGAAGAAGGTCCCGGAGATGAGCGAGTTCATGGTGGACCTGTGCATCCCCGCCGAGCAGGTGAAGGAGAAGGTGCGCATCGGCGACCCGGTGACGCTGGTGGCGGAGTTTTCCGAGGTCGGCAACTGCGTCAGCGGCAAGTGCCTCGACAACCGCGTGGCGGCGTGGGTGGTGATCGAGGCGATGAGGAAGGCGAAGAAGCCGAAATACGAGGTGATCCTCGCCTGCACGGTGCAGGAGGAAGTCGGCCTGCGCGGGGCAGGCCCCGCCGCCTACGCCGCGAAGCCCGACATCGCCATCGCCCTCGACACCACGCTCTGCTGCGACACGCCTGGCGTGCCGGAGGATGAGCGCGTGACCGTGCAGGGCGGGGGCGTGGCCCTGAAGATCATGGATTCGAGCAGCATCAGCCACCGCGGCCTGCTGGATGAGTTCTCCGCCGTGGCGGACAAGAAGGGCATCAAGTACCAGTTCAGCGTCCTGCCGCGCGGCGGGACAGATGCCGGCGCGATGCAGCGGATCCGCGAGGGCGTGCGGACGGTGACCCTGGCGATCCCGACGCGGTACATCCACACGGTGACGGAGACGATCCACAAGGATGACCTGCAAAGCGCGATCGACCTGATCGCGGCTTGGCTGGAGGGGTGAGACATGCCTGGTAAGCGGCTGACTCGGCGGTTGCAGTGCGACCGGCGCATGATGGGCGGCGAATGCGCCGGCCAGCGGACCCGGGCTGCCCTGGAGACGCTTGCGGCGATCGGCATAGCCGCCTGCATGGGATTGGCGGGTGGGTGTAGCAGTAACGACAAGCAGTGGGAGCAGGAGCGGGAACTGCTCGAAACGCAGCGGCTTGCCGCTGAGCGGGTGCTGAAGGAGACGGCCTCGACAACGCGGCCCGTTAGGCCGGCGTCGCATGATGAACCGGATTTGCACCTCATTATCACGGTCGAAGTCAACGGCCGCACGTCAACGCGGAGTCTGGATCTGCGGTACATGGCGGACTCGGAGGAACGCCCAGCGCTGATCGACGGTGTGCTGTTCGGCGGTGGCGCGCACCTCGACAGCCACTCGCATGGCGAAACGGTGGCAATCGACGGCTCGAAGCCGGAACCCTTCTATGAGATGCTCAGCATTTCTGTCGGGCCGTTCTATCTGAGCGGGGCGATCGTCACCGTGGAGTACTTGTTCCACGGCCCTGATTCCGCGGAGTTCAAGGCGCGCTTTCCGGTCCTGTGGGATGTTCCGTTGCAGACGTTCTACTGGCCGTCGGGCACGGTGAGGGCGGAGATCGGCGCGCATGACGTTCAGGATGCAGGTCTCAGCGCCGCGGAGAAGGAGTAGCTAAGGGCAGGTTTGGTACCGACTTCGCTGCAAGCTGGATGCTCAAGCCGGGGCCCAGCTAAAATGCCACATGACGCCGGCGAGGCGATGCGTCAACGCGCAGCAGGTTAGAGGGGTGAGGTGGACGATGAAGCTCATCCGCTACCAGGTTGCGCAGGTGGATGAGGACTCGCGCCAGCCGCTTGGCATTTTCCAGGCGGCAGTGGAGCTTCGTGACGCTGGGCAACTCAGCCAAGCTGAGGAGGCGTGGCTCAAGGACGTGTGGTCATGGTTCGGAAGCAAGATGGATGCGCCCAGCCGCTGGCGGCGCTCGGGGCGCGCCGCCTCCCGCGCGACCGCCATCTGCTGGATGAAGTGCTCCGCGACGGAGCACGTGGCGAAGCTGCGCGAGTTGGCGAACCTTCTGGAGGCCCACGACGTGCCGGTTCAGGAGCTGATGACCACCCGGCCCGGCTACATCGTCTGGGAGGATGACCACCAGGTGGCGGCCGTGCCGTTCAAGGCGCAACCGAGGCGGTAGAATGCGGCCATGGTCCGCGACGCTGATCGCCCCTGGCTCTCCGCCATCGAGCAGACCTTCCGCTCGCAGAAGACGCTCGCCGAGAAGGCGGCGGGGCAGATGAGCGATGAGGCCTTCGTGCGCCGCCCGGGGACGACGTTTAACAGCGTAGCGGTGATCATGCGGCACATGGCGGGGAACCTCGAGAGTCGCTGGCGCGACTTTCTCACAACCGACGGCGAGAAGCCGGATCGCGACCGGGATGAGGAGTTCACAGACTGGCCGGGCACGCGCGCGGAGCTGATGTCGTGCTGGGAAGCGGGCTGGCGCACGCTATTTGCATCGCTTGCGGCCCTTACGGACGCGGATGCGGCGCGCACCGTCACCATCCGCGGCGAGGCGCACAGCGTCGCCCTGGCCATCGACCGCTCCCTGGCCCATGCCGCCCTTCACGCGGGCCAGATCGTGCTGCTTGCCCGGCTTTTCGCGGGGAACGCCAACTGGCAATGGCTCACGATTCCCCCCGGCGGCAGCCGCGAGCACAACGCGGCCACATGGGGCACGGCGTCGTCGCGTGGCGTCGCGGGCACCGCCGAGGCAGAATCAGAGCGTGCCTGAACTGCCGGATGTCGAGCTCTATCTGTTCTCGCTGCGGCGCGTGGCCCTCGGCCATGAGTTGACGCGCATCCTCATCAAGAGCCCGTTTCTGTTGCGCACATTTGATCCCCCGCCGGAGGAGGCCGTCGGGCGCGCGCTCGCGGGGGTGTCGCGCATCGGCAAGCGCATCGTCTTCGACTTCGGCAATGAGCTTTACTTCGTCCTCCACCTAATGATCGCCGGCCGGCTGCGCTGGACGCCGAAGGCTGGCGCCGCCGTGCCCGGGAAGGTCGGGCTGGCGGCGTTTTCCTTTGACAATGGCACCCTTCTGCTCGTCGAAAGCTCCCCGAAGAAGCGGGCGAGCCTGCACGTCGTCCGCGGGCGCGAAAACCTGGCCCAGTTTGACCGCGGCGGGCTGGACGTGATGACCGCCGGCGTGGCGGAAATACACGAGAAGCTCGCCGCCAGCGGCAGGACGCTGAAGCGCGCGCTGACCGACCCGGCGATCATCGACGGCATCGGCAACGCCTACAGCGACGAGATCCTCCACGCCGCCCGCCTCTCGCCTTTCAAACGGACGCGCGACCTGGGTCGCGCCGAGACCGAGCGCCTCGTCGAGGCCGCGACCTCCCTGCTGCGCCGCTACACGCAGCGCCTGGAGGAGCAGTTCGCCGAAAGGTTCCCCGGCCCCGGCGATGTCACCGCTTTTCGCCCCGGTTTCGCCGTCCACGGCAAGTTCGGCCAGCCCTGTCCCGCCTGCGGCACCGCCGTCCAGCGCATCCGATTCGCGGAAAACGAGATGAACTACTGCCCGCGCTGCCAGACGGAGGGGCGCATCCTTGCCGACCGCTCCCTTTCGCGCCTGCTCCGCGACGACTGGCCGAAGACGATCGACGAGCTGGAGGGGTGAATGCAGAAAGAGCCGCGGCACTGCTGTGCCGCCGGTGAAGTGGCGGGAGATGGTGGATGCCTGCTGTCGATCCGGCCTCTGCTGCGCTATCGCCTGCGGCACACAGTGCCGCGGCTCTGTGAAACTGTGGCGCGGGAGGTGGCCGGGAGCAAGGCGAACGTCCGGAGAGTCCTGGCCCGTACAATGGTGTGATGCCGACAGCCTTGCCGCGTGACATGCTCGACGCAATCAAGGCCCGCGACGCCGACATGCGCGCCCGCCTGCGCGACTGGGCCCAAACCAACAGCGGCACCGCCAGTATCGCTGGCGTCCGCGCCATGCGCGAGAAAGCGGCCGAGGCCCTGCGGCCGCTGGCGGACGAG
>JBGTBZ010000084.1:0-2399 GCA_041749155.1 Phycisphaerae bacterium | reverse complement strand
CAGCGTCGTCGCCGCCAGGCAGGCGCTGAATCCGCCCATCGGCGCCCAGCGCCGGGCGCCGGCGGAGGATGAGGACGTCGAGCAGATCCAGCCGATTCGCGGCACGATCATGAGCTGGCTCGACGTCGTTGGCGATCCCCTGGCCATGCAGTTCGGCGGCAGGGGCGGAGTCCTGACGAGCAACCTGGCCATCGGCCCGTTCGAACTGGGTACGGTGCAGTCATTCATCGAGTTCACGCTCACAAGCGAGCACCTGACGATCTTCACCCCGCCGGACCGCGGTCAAGCAGAACTCGAATGGCGGCACGCCCAGCTCTTCGGGGCCCACCTGGATTTCGAGGCCGTCATTCCCTTCCGGGACGAGCGGCCCGGGCACATCACGCTGGACATCCAGCAGATGCAGCTCTCGCGCGCCGCCGCCGCGATGGCACTGCCGGAGGTGCTTGGGACGCTGGATGGGCACATCGACGTGGAGCTGATGGGCCTTTCGCCCTCGCTGGCCAAGGCGCGGGGTTGGCTGGAGATTCAGCGCCCCGGCGTGCAGCACTTGGAACTGGCGGAGACGATCGTCATTGGCCGCCCGCCCGTCGAGGATCAGGACAACCCCCATGGCGGCGTGCTTCTCGAAGACGGGCAAATGAATGTGCCGGTGGAGCTGCGACAGTTCAGTGCCACGGTGCCCGGCCCCACGCAGATCGGCGAGCACCGGACACTGGGTTTCAATGTCAACTACGACATCTCCCAGCCGCGGCGGCTTCAGGTGTTGAATGTGCGGGCCCAGGGGTACCCGCTGGTGCTCTCGCCCGCGGAGCCGGAGGGGCTGTACGTCGACACGCACCTGTCCTTGAGCGCTGCCTCGCTGCTTCTGAGCATCGAGGAGGGCTACCCGCAGGTCCGCGGGCGCGTATCGGCGGAGGCGGACGTCTGGACGGGCGGCCGGCCATTCGAGCTGGAGAGACTGGCCGAAAGCCGCCTGGTGGCGGAGGCGACGCGTGCCCGCATCGAGATCGAAGAGATGTATGCCGACCTGGCGGAGGTCGGCCAACTGACCGGCGGAGGAACGCTGGAACTGGAGGATCTGCCCGGCCTGAGCCGGATCTGGCTGCATGGCCAGGCGCTGGACCTCCGCGCCATGGCGGAGAAGCTGCGCCTCCCGGAGGGCACCGAGGGGCTGCTGGACATCTCGGTGACGGTTCAGCCGGGGCCGGGTAAACATCCGCGGGGGGAAGTGCTCGTGGACCTGGCGTTTTCGGGTACGGATGCGCGCTGGCGCAGCGTGAAGATCGACCAGGGACAGGTCATGCTCTACCTGAGCCGGATCGACCTGCCCGACGGCACGGTCCCGCGCGGGCAGTTTGATTTCACTCTCGCGACGACCGAGCGCATCCGGCTACAGGTGGCGGATGGGATCGTGGACGGCTACTTCAAGCTGCGCAATCGGGGCCGGGCTGATGGAGCGCGCGGCTCGACCATTCTCAACCCGCTGGCGGGCGCCGGGGACGACTGGTACGTCAACGCGACGCTGGACGGGTCGAACCTCGACCTTGCCCAGATCGCAGAGCTGTTCTACGACCAGCCGGTCGAGGGACGCGTGAACATCTCCACGATCGCCTACGGCAATCTCAACCAGCAGCCGCGCTTCGGCGTCGTCGACGAGCAGATGCCGCTCATTCCCCTCAGCGGCGAGGGGAGCATGACCATCGCTAACGCCCGCCTTCGCCGCTTCGACCTCTTCAACCGGATCCTTGACTTCGTCAACCCGATTCCCACGCCCCGTCGCGACTGGCTGGATACCAAGTTCCGGCTGGAGCGGGGCCACGCATACGTCGATTCCGTCTCGGCCTTCGTCGATGGAACCGAGATCCGCATGTCTGGCCGCCTGTTTGACGTGCTCGACACCGACGTGACGCGTATCGAGGCCTCCGGCGTCGTGTTCCGCCGGCCGCTGGCCAACATCCCCCTGCCATTCTTCCGCGAGGCCGACGAGTTCCTGTCGATCGTGCAGACCAGCGCCACCGCATTCCGCGCCCGCGGGCCGCTTCTGGATCCGTCTGTCGAGCCGGTCCTGTTCTCGGAGGTGGCAGAGACCCTGCGCGTCCTGCTCCTGCCCACGCTCAAGCAGCGCTAGCCCCTAGCATGCCCGATGCCGGTGGACGCGTGGACCATTCATCCCGTGACCGCACCTTTCGACGCCGCCGTCGATCCGCCGGGGAGCAAGTCCCTGACAAACCGCGCCCTGGTCCTCTCCGCGCTGGCGGCGGGGCCTTGCGTGCTTGAGAACGCCCTTTTTGCCGATGACACGCGGCACATGATCGGCAACCTGCGGTCCCTTGGCCTGAAGCTGGAGGTCGATGAACCGGCTCGGCGCATCCGCATCGACGCCCCGGCCAGCCTCGACC
>JBGTBZ010000083.1:0-4308 GCA_041749155.1 Phycisphaerae bacterium | reverse complement strand
GGCTCGCCCTGCGCGACGTCGCCGCGGCGGACGGGGCCTCGCCGTTGCAGACGGCGACACACGTGGTCCTGCCGCTGGCCTGGCCGGGCCTGCTGGCCGCCACGATGGGGGTTTTTGCCCTCGCCCTCACCGAATCACAGGCCGCGGCGCTGCTTGTGCCGGGAACCCCGATCAATTTCATGCTTTCCAACATCCATACCCTCAACTATCCCGCGATGGCCGAGGCGGCGCTGGTCATGTCTCTGGTAGTCGGTGGCGGGGTGGCGGTGTTGGTGGCCGTCTGCTGGTCCCTCATGCGGCGGAAAGTGCAAAGTGCAGAATGCAACGTGCGGAATGGGCTGCGCATTCTGCCCGCACTCTGCATTCTGCACCTTGCATTTCTGGCCATCTCCTGCGACCGCCCGCCCCCGCCGTTGGATGTCTGGGCCGAGAGCGGAACCGGTGCGGGCCAGCTTGCCTATCCACGGGCCATCACGTACTCCCCGGCGGATGACACCGTATGGGTCGTGGACAAGAACGCCCGTGTGCAGCAGTTCGATGCCCAGGGAAACCACCGCGGTGGCTGGACGATGCCTGACCTCCAGTACGGTAAGCCCGTGGGGATCAGTACCGACCGGGAAGGCAATGTCTGGGTGGCCGACACCCATTACTACCGCGTGATCGTCTACCGGCCGGACGGCACCGAGTGGTTCCGATTCGGGGAGGCGGGGGCCGGCCCCGGCCAATTTGGCTGGCCCACCGATGTCCTCGTCCTCGATGACGGCCGCGTCCTGGTCAGCGAGTACGGCGGCGTCGAGATGGATGTGGGCACCAACGACCGCATCCAGATCTTCCAGCGCGATCCCGATGGCACCATCACCGACGCCCCGCGGCAGATCGTCGGGCAAATCGGCTCGTTCGGTACCGGGGATGGCCAGTTCCGCCGGCCGCAGTCGATGGCGATGGTCGGGGATGTGCTCTGGGTGACCGACGGCACCAACCACCGCCTGCTTGCCTTCGACCTCGACGGCACCTTCCTGAAATCCCTCGGCGGCGCCGCGGGGAGCGGGCCGGGGCATTTCCGGTTTCCATATGGCTTGGAGGTTGATCACGCCGGTTACCTGCTCGTCAGCGAATTTGGGAACCACCGGGTGCAGAAGATCGACCCCGATACCGGCGAGGCGGTGGCGGTCTGGGGTGGAAACTTTGGTACGCGGCCGGGCCAGGTGAAGTACCCCTGGGGCCTTGCCTACGACCCCCTGCGCGACCGCGTACTCCTGCTGGACAGCGGCAACGACCGCATCCAGGTCGTCAAGGTCGAGCCACCCGGGCCCTGAGAGTGGCGGTAAACCGGTTCCACACTAGAAACTTGCCGCCAATGCCCGGATGATACGGATTGGATGCTGTTTGCTCTTCTTAAGGCCTCCCCGCTGGCGATCATCCGCCTGGAACACCTCGACTGGCTCGAGGCGCTGGGGCTCTTCCTGGCGATGGCCGTCCCGATCGTGCTTCTGGGCGTCAAGCCGCTGAAGTCACTGGGTCCGGTGCGACGCTGGGTTGCTTTGGCGGCAAGACTACTGGTGGTCGCGCTGGTGGTGCTGATCCTCGCCGGCGTGCGGATGGAGCGCGAGAACCGCGTCATCGAGGTCATCGTCCTCGCTGACCAGAGCGAAAGCGCCCAGCAGGCCGCAGGCGCCGGCACCACCATCCGGCAGCAGGTCACTCAATACCTCCAGGCGGCCATGCAGGGGGAGACCGTCAAAAAGCCCGACGACCGCGTCGGGCTCATCAGCTTCGACGGCGACGCCTACGTCGACCTGATCCCCACTAACCTGACCACCTCCCTCTCCGGCCAGACGACCGCCGTCAATCGTCAGACCCCTGGAACCGATGTGGCGGCGGCGGTGCAGCTTGGGCTGGCCAGCTTCAACGAGGATGCCCGCAAGCGGCTGCTGCTGGTCTGGGACGGCAACCTGACGGAGGGCGATATCGACGCGGCCATTGACCTGGCCAAGGCCCAGAACGTCCCGATCGACGTGATGCCCCTGAAGTACCGCGTCGAGAATGAGGTCTTCGTCGAGCGCTTCGTCGCCCCCACCTGGCGACGGGAGGAGGAGCCCTTCAGCCTCGACGTTATTTTGAACAACACCGCCGCCTTTCCCGTGCGGGGGACGTTGCGGATCGAGCAGGAAGGGGCGCCGCTGGATCTGGACCCAACCCAGCCGGGGCTCCAAACGGGCCGCCCCGTCACCCTCCAGCCCGGCCGCAACCGCGAGTCCATCCTCGTCGAGCCCCTGGAAGGCGTGGACGTCCGCCGCTTCAAGGCCGTTTTTGAGCCCGAGCGCCGCGCCGGTCCCGGCGGCCAGCAGGTCCCTGTCGGCGACACTCTCGCCAGCAACAACACCGCCAACGCCTTCACCTTCGTCCGCGGCAAGGGGAAGGTGCTCTACATCGACAACACCGGCGGCGGGGGGGAGATGCTCGCCCAGGCCCTGACGCGCGAGGGGATCACGATCGATCCCAATCGCGGGGACGTGGCCAGCTTCCCGACCTCGCTGATCGACCTGCTGGCCTACGACGCGGTGATCCTGGCGAATGTGCCCCATGGCGTCGGCGGGCTCAACGACCAGCAGCAGCGAATGCTTGCCCAGTACGTGCACGACACCGGCGGCGGGCTGGTGATGATCGGCGGGCCCGACACCTTCGGCGCCGGCGGATGGCAGGAGAGCGAGCTTGAGGAAGTGCTGCCGGTGGACATGGACGTGCCGGCCAAGCGGCAGATCCCCAAGGGCGCGCTGGTGCTGATCATGCACTCCACGGAGATGGCCCAGGGCAACTACTGGGCCGAGCAGTGCGCCATCAAGGCCGCGGAAGTGCTCAACAGGCGCGACGACATCGGCGTGCTCAGCTACAACTGGCAGGCCGGAGGGGCGGCCTGGGATTACCCGCTGCAGGAGAAGGGGGACGGCAGCCGCGTCTACGGCGCCATCAAGAACATGCAGCTCGGGGACATGCCCGACTTCAACGACGCCATGGACCTGGCGCTCCACGGCGACGCCAACAGCCGCGGGCTGCTCGCTTCAGACGCTCGCCAGAAGCATGTCATCATCATCAGCGACATGGACCCGGCGCCGCCGGCCCAGCGCCTGCTCCAGGACTACGTCGATAACCAGATCAGCATCAGTACTGTCCAGTGCTATGGGCATGGCCAGGCCCTGCAGCAGGTCGCCGTCCAGCTCGCGGAGGTCACCGGAGGGCGTGTTTACGGGCCGATTGAGACCAATCCCAGCCAGCTTCCGCAGATCTTCATCAAGGAAGCCACGATCGTCCGCCGCAGCCTCATCAAGGAGGATTCTGCGGGCCTGGCCGTTTCCCGCACGCTTGACGCCGCGGGAAGCCAGCTCATGTCTGGAATCCCCGAGGTTCCGCCGGTGTACGGCTACGTACTGACGAGCAAAAAGGACAGCCCCTTGGTCGAGGTGCCGTTGGTGCTTGGGGATGAGCGCGATCCGCTCTTTGCGATCTGGCAGACGGGCCTGGGCAAGGCCGCCGCCTGGACGAGCGACGCCCACAACAAGTGGGCCGTAAACTTCGCCGGGGGCGAGGATTACGACAAGTTCTGGGCCCAGGCGGTCCGCGGCGTCTCGCGCGCCGCGCAGAGCGGAGATTTCGAGATCCGCACCACCGTCGAAAACGGCCGCGGAAAGGTGATTGTCGAGGCCTTGGGCGATGATGCCCGCTTCCGCAGCAACATGCTGATCGGCGGGCGCGTGCTCGGGCCACGGTCGGCCAGTGGCGAGGAAACGGGCGGATTGCAACTGGTCCAGACCAGCCCCGGCACCTACGAGGCCGAGTTCGACGCCCGCGAAGAGGGGCCATACGTCCTGGCCCTGACCGCCGTCGATCCCGAGGGCAACCAGACCGCCCTGCGCGGCGGAACCAGCGTCAACGGCTCGGAAGAGATGATGGCTTTGGAGGACAACGAGGCCGCGGCGATGAACGTTGCCCGGGCGACCGGCGGCCGCGTCATCCCCGCCTGGAGCGTGTCGGCGGCCAATGACCTGTACGCGGTGGACTACATCGATGCCCTGGGCAACGAGATGTCCCTCGCGCGGAGCACGAGCCCGCTGCCGATCTGGGACTGGCTGATTCCCGTGCTGCTGGGGCTGATCCTGATCGACGTGGCCATCCGGCGGATCGCCTGGGACTGGCAGGCCACCAAGGCCGTTGTGGCGCGAGCCGGCGAGCGTGTGCGGCTCATCACCGCCACCACCCGCGAGGAGATCGAGGGCCGCCGTGCGGGGGACGCCGCCACCCTGGGCGCCCTTC
>JBGTBZ010000082.1:0-4110 GCA_041749155.1 Phycisphaerae bacterium | reverse complement strand
CCACCAGCACGCCCGCGGGCTCCGGGATCATCAGCACGAACAGCCCGCGCTGCCGGTCGCTGACAATGATCGTGCCGTCCGCGAAGAAGGGATAGACGCTCCAGGCCCCGTCGAAGCTCGTCACCGAGTCCTTCTCCGGGTGGGTGTCCAGGAAGCCGATCTCCGTCAGCAGGGCGGCGTCCAGGTCCGTCAGCTCCAGGATGCGCAGGCCGGTCGTGTAGTTGGCCTCGAAGACCAGGTTCCCCACGATGTACAGGTTGTGGTCGATCGACTCGGTTCCCAGGTCGTGGAAGCCGATGTACACCGGGTTGTCAAGGTCCTGAAGGTCCCAGATGTGCGTGCGCGTCGTGCCGTTGTCGTCGTCGTCCAGCTCGTCGTTCTGAAGGAAGTAACGGTGGTCCTCAGTCAGCCACCCCTGGTGGACGTAACCGATCGTCACCCCGTTGCTGTAGCTGGCGGCGCTGATCCGGAAGGGGGGGCTCGAGTCCGCCCCGGTCACGTCCGCGATCGTGATCTCGTTCACCGCGGAGTTGAAGGCAATTTCCCGGCCGAAATAGTCCGAATCCGGCCCCCGGTAGATCACCACCTGCGTGTCGTGGATGTACCCGTCGGCGTTGTACCCCAGCACCTGCGTCGGCGCCAGCGGGTTGCGGATGTCCACGATGTGCAGCCCCCCGGAAAACGTATTGGACCCCACGAGGTAGGCAAAGCCCGTCTCCTCGTTGATCGCCATGTTGTGAACGTTGTTCACGTCGTCGTAGTGAGCGTCGGGCGTGAACGTCACCGGCTCCGACACGTTGCGCAGGCGTGTCAGGTCGAAGACCTGCATACCGTGCGCGCCGTTGCCGTCGGCCACGACGAACACGTGATCTTCGTACACTTTCAGATCGCGCCAGACGGCGTTGCCTGTGTGCGTCGGCAGCGTCCCGAGATACGCGGGGTTGCGACGGTCGGAAAGGTCCACGAACGCCACGCCGTTGGTCAGGCCAAACAGCGCGTAGTTCCGGCCGGTCAGCGAGTCGGTCCAACCCCATACGTCGTTGCCCAACACGCCGCTGGCGGTCACGCCCATCTGCTGCAAGGTCAGGTTTGACAGCAGGTTGACCCCGGACCTGGGAAAATCGTCAAGGTTCAGCCCGGGCGGGTCGTTGTCGCCCAGGTCATCTCCGCTGCCTCCACAACCGCAGAAGGTCCCGCACGAGCAGGCCCCGCCGCAGCAGTTGCCGTCGGAGCATCCGCCGGAGTCCTGCGCCAGGGCCGGCGCGGGCGTCATCAGCAGCAGCAGGCCTGTCACAAGAGCGCAAAGGAGGGAGCAGACACGCATAAGAGTGATTTCCTCGCCCCATGTACCGCGTCCAGAGCATAACCCGCTATACCCGGTCGCTCAAATCCACCTTGGGATGCCCCCGCCGCCTCGTCCGGACGTCGCGGCCGTCTGAGCCGGTCTTGCCGGCTGTATGGCAGGGCCGTCAGGAGGGGTGGCACCAGCTTTGCACGAGATCACGAACAATCCCGGGCATCGGCACGCCTCCCGCGACCCGCGGCGGCGGAGGGCCCGTTTCTCCTGCATGGGAAGGACCTAGAACATGACACGCACGCTGAGCGACACCGCACGCGAGATGGAAGGCGACTACAGCGAGGGCGGACTGGCACGTCCGCTGGACAAACTGACAGGACAAATCCCCAGCGATACGTTCCTCTGGCTCGCCTACGGCTCGATCGCCGCTTCGCTGACACTCAAGATCATGGGCCGCGACAAGGACGCCCTCTTCGTCGGACAATGGGCTCCCACGTTCCTGATTCACGGGCTCTACGTGAAGGTGGTCAAACAGCGCGGGCACGACCGTTACTCCTGAGCATCGGTCGCGCCAGAGGATGACGCAAAGGTGCAACCCAGCGCAACGGGCGAGCGAGCGACACGTCGTATCCCACGCTCCCGCCGCTGTTTGCGCCCCTCTGCACCGGATAGAACCTTGACCACCACCGCGGTATAACGGGGGGCGTGATCAAGGTCGATCTGCATACACACATCCTCCCCGAGCGCTGGCCGGACTGGACCCAACGCTCCGGCTACCCGGGATGGATCCACCTTGAGCACCACAGGCCCGGATTCGCCCGCATGATGCGCGGCCAGCAGGCCTTCCGCGAGATCAGCCCCAGTTGCTGGGACCCCGCCGTCCGTCTCAGGGACTGCGACGACTGCGGCGTGGATGTGCAGGTGCTCTCCACGGTCCCGGTCATGTTTTCCTATTGGGCGAAGGCCCAGGACGCCCTGGACCTCTCGCGCCTGCTCAACGACCACATCGCCGCCGTCGTCCGCGACCACCCCTCCCGCTTCATCGGTTTGGGCACGATCCCCCTCCAGGCCCCCGACCTCGCCGCCGCGGAGCTGGAGCGCTGCGTGAGCGACCTGGGCATGGCGGGCGTGCAGATCGGCACGCATGTCAACGGCTCAAACCTCGATGACCCGGCCCTTCTGCCCGTTTTCGACACCGCCGCCCGCCTGGGCGCCGCCGTCTTCGTCCACCCCTGGGAAATGCTGGCACGCGAGCGGATGAGCAAGTACTGGCTGCCCTGGCTGGTCGGCATGCCCGCGGAGACCTGCCTGGCCATCTGCTCCGTCCTCTTCAGCGGCCTGCTGGATCGCTTCCCGACACTGCGTATTGGCTTCGCCCACGGTGGTGGGGCATTTTGCGGCACGATCGGCCGGATCGAGCACGGTTACCACGCCCGCCCGGATCTGGTGGCGGTTGACAGCCCGCGTTCGCCGCGACAATGGCTGGCGGACCTGCAAACGGGGCGTCCTGCCCGCTTCTGGGTCGATTCGCTGACGCACGACGCCGACGCCCTTCGCGCTCTGGTGAAGCTCATGGGCCCGCAGCGCGTCGCCATGGGCAGCGACTATCCCTTCCCCCTCGGCGAGGCCTGCCCGGGGCAGATGATCGAGCAGATGGCGGAGTTCTCCGAGGAAACCAAGGCCCTGCTGCTGGCCGGGGCGGCGACGGAGTTCCTCGGTGCCGCCGGAGCGGCGCTAAGCACGCCTCGCCCAACCGGGGGCGCCGCGGCGCTATGATTGGATGACACTCACGGAGGCTTGCCATGGAACCGGTACCCCGCACGGTCGTCGATTTCTCGCTGCTGATCCTTCGCGTGGTGTCGGGGGTCATTTTCTTTGTGCACGGCGCCCAGAAGGTGCTGGGTGTCTGGGGCGGGATGGGCCTCTCGGCCACCATTGAGCGGATGAATTTTGGCCCGCTGGGTTACCTGGTGGCTTTCGGCGAGTTTCTCGGGGGAGTCGGGCTGATCCTCGGGTTCCTGACGCGGTTCAGCGCCGCCTCGCTCATCGCGATCATGATCGGGGCGATCGTGATGGTGCACGGCCAGAACGGCTTGCTGCTCTCTGAGGGCGGATTCGAGTACAACCCGGCCCTGATCGGCCTGTTGCTCCCGGTGTTTCTGGCGGGTCCGGGCCGGCTTGCGATCATCCGCTTTTTCCGACCCAGGTCGCGGCTGGCGGCGATGGTCGTGGAGTAAACAACTACCGGAGAAGGCTCATGGCTTACATCGACGGTTTCGTCATTCCGATGCCCACCCGGAACCTCGCCGCCTACCGAGGCATGGCGAAGGCCGCCGGCAAGGTGTGGATGGAGCACGGCGCCCTGCAGTACTGCGAGTGCGCCGGCGATGAGATGAACAATGAGTGGGGCGTTCCCTTCCCCAGGCTGGCAAGCGCCAAGAAGGGTGAAACGGTCATCTTTTCGTGGATTTACTACAGGAACAAGGCTCACCGCAACGCCGTCAACAAGAAGGTTATGGCAGATCCGCGCATCACCAGGATGATGCAGAACAAGAAGATGCCTTTCGACATGAAGCGGATGTCTCACGGTGGATTCAAGACGATCGTGGACATGGAGTGAGCGCGCCCGGCGCAAGCGACCCTCGTGTTAGCCGCGGCTAACGAGGCGAGGTCGGGGCTTGGGCTACCATGTTCCCGATGCCGCATGTCACCGTCGATAACGCCTTCCGCACCGACGAGGCCTTCGCTCGCCAGCTCGACGCCGCCGACCCGCTGGCCTGGGCGCGGGAGCTCTTCGCCATCCCCCGGGCGGC
>JBGTBZ010000081.1:0-2683 GCA_041749155.1 Phycisphaerae bacterium | reverse complement strand
GGGCGCGGCGTACTCGACTCGCTGGCGATGCTGCCGCTGGCGGTGCCGGGGCTGGTGCTGGCGTTCGGGTACCTGTCAATCAGCTTCACGTTCGTGCGGTGGTTCCCGGCTGCCACCGGGGCCGGCGGCTGGCTGAGCTGGCTGAACGTCTTCGAAAACCCCGCGGTCCTGCTGATCATCGCCTACGCGGCCCGCCGCCTGCCGTACGTGGCCCGGGCCGCCGTGGCGGGCCTCCAGCAGACGCCTCAGGACCTGGAGTTGGCGGCGAGCAACCTGGGGGCGGGAAAGTTCACCGTCCTGCGACGGATTACGCTGCCTCTGATCCTGGCGAACCTGCTGGCGGGTGGATTGCTGGCGTTCGCGTTTGCGATGCTGGAGGTGAGCGATTCGCTGGTGCTTGCGCAGCAGCAGGCGTATTACCCGATCACCAAGGCGATCTACGAGCTTTCAAACAAGCTGGGGGATGGGCTGTACGTAGCATCGGCACTGGGGGTGTGGACGATGGTGCTTTTGACGCTGACGATCCTGTCGGCGCATGCACTGCTCTCGAAGAAGATGGGGGCGATTTTCAGGGTTTGATGTCTCTGTCGCGGAAGATTTAGTCTGAGGAGGTCGTATGGGATCCGGATTCTGCGAATGGGTGCATTGGGAGCAGCGGTTGGCGCTCCCTCAGAAGGACGGCGCCGGTGTGTACATGCTTGCGCAGTTCGAAGGGGCACCTCCAATGACTACGGATCCTACCGACGAGCGCGTGATCCTCATTGCTGAAACGCACGATCAGTCACTCGCCCAGCGATGGAGGCAATTTGACTACAGCGCCAGGACCGGCGGAGACGGCCACGCAGGCGGGAAGACGTTCTGGAAGCTCTATGGCAACGGAGCGGAGTCTGTCATTCCCGGCTGGCTTTTCGTGGCGGCTAAGGAGGCGCCTCATAGCGCCGGCGATGTGCGCGCGCACGCGCAATCTGAGAAGGAGGAGCTCCTAAGGGAGTTTGAGCTCCGTCACGGCCTTCTGCCGCGATGCAATGTGCGCGGGCCATCGAGCGCCGACGCACGAGGATTGCAAGGGAGCAGCGGAGACGTAGCCGCAACGGACATTATTGCGGCCGCCCCTCATGTGTCCGCTGTCGCGTTCTCGCGTTGGATGCCTTGGCACGAGCGCGAAGCCCTTGACGGCTTGGCAGCGGCAGGAGTCTATGCCCTGGCACGATTCGAAGGCGGGGCACCTGAGGGCGTGGACGTTCTTGACGAGCGCACCATCTACCTCGGCGAGACCTGCGATAACTCGCTGCGCGGGCGTCTCGGGCAGTTCAACCGATCGGCATTCGGAGGCAAGGACGGCCACAGCGGCGGGTGGACATATCGCCAGAGGTTCGGCCCGGAGGATGGCAGATCTCTCTACCTCTCCGTCTTCCCGGTGCCGCGAATGAGCGAGCCCTATCGTTCTGCCTTCATCCGACATGTCGAGCGCGACGTCCTGTGGCGATACGTGCAACGATGGTCGCGCCGCCCGTTCTGCAACAGCAAGTGAGGCTCGCGCTATGCCGACCATCATCATTCAGTGCGCGGGGAGAAAGTCGGAGGCTGCGGGATACATGCTCGACGGCAGCGGCCGAAAGGTGCTGCTGGTGGCCGATCCGGCGAGCGCCCCTGCGCGAGCCGGATTCGTGAACGCCCACCCCGATGACATTTCCGACAATGGCATGAGCTGGCGGGATCGACTGTCGGAGTACAATGCGCGGCACCGGGACGCAAACCCGCTGCGGCTTAGCCAAGCCTTCCAACTGTATGAAGCGCCAGAGTATGAAGGATTGGTATCTCGCTTCGGCCTACTTCACGTATTTATTCTCTCGGCCGGCTGGGGCCTCATCTCCGCCAACTTCCTGACGCCGAGATATGACATCACCCTGCGTCAGAGTGCCGACGGCTACAAGCGCCGCAAACGGGCAATCGCCTTCAACGACTTCTGCATGCTGCCCCTGGTGCCCTCTGAGCCGCTCATTTTTGTCGGCGGCAGCGACTATCTCCCGCTCTTCGCCGAACTGACACAGTCGTTCAACGTGCCGAAGATCGTTTACTTCAACTCCACGGCACCCCCACTCGCGCCCGGCTGCGAACTGAGGCGGTTCGTCTGTCGTAAGCCCGACCGCAGGACGAACTGGCACTACGAATGTGCAGCGCGACTCGCGCCGGGATTGCTGCCGTGACGACATCGGTGCATGAAGGCCCTGCCTGTGCAAATTACCGCTCTCTCCGCCCGTGACGCGCGCATCCTGCTCCTCCACGCCCAGGGCCTGCTGGATGACGGCAACGGCCCCTGCGGCCCCGCCGCCGTGCGGAAGGTCATTCAATCGCTCGGCTATGTCCAGCTCGACTCCATCAACGTCCTGGAGCGGGCCCATCACCTGACGCTCTTTGCCCGCCGGCAAAACTACCGCCGCGAGCATCTCGATCAGCTTTACGCGCGGCGGCACATTTTCGAGGGGTGGACGCACGACGCCTCAATCCTGCCGATGGAATGGTTCGGCCGCTGGCACTACCGGCGGACGAAGCTCATGGATGGCGGCTGGGGCGCCAAGTGGGTGCGCAAGCGCATCGGCCCCGACGCCGACAAGGTCTTCGCCGCCGTGCTGGACCGCATGCGCCGCGAGGGCCCGCTGCGTTCCGCCGACTTCGAGCACGA
>JBGTBZ010000080.1:0-3337 GCA_041749155.1 Phycisphaerae bacterium | reverse complement strand
CACGATCGCGATCCGGCGCCCGCCGATCGACCCGCCCAGCTTCCCGCCCAGCGCGATGACCGACCGCTGCTGCCGCCCCTCGCGGCTGGCCATCTTGTAGGGGGCGAGGATGGGCGTCAGATCTTCCACAGCTTGGCTCGACGCACCCGTTCCGCCCGTCGCGGCGGACTTTGCCTTCTGGCGGATGATATTGGGATTCAGGCCCATTTGGCTCTCCGGTGTCAATCTGCTGGAACTCATGAAAGAAAACCGCCCCGGGACCGGTTGTCCTGGGGCGGGCAGTTAATGCCGTTATCGCGCTTCCTCAGGGCAAACCGATGGCGGAGCCGTTCCAGCCGGCCTGCCAGCGCCATCCGAAGCTCGAGAAGCTGCGCTTCATGTGCGTAATCTGTAGCACGCCGCACCCCCTCAAGACAAACCGCCGGCTCAATTTCCCGGTTCCGCGCTCGCCTCGGCCGCCTCAGGGGCATGTTGGCGCACGAAATCGACCATCTGCCCCGCCGAAAGGAAGCCGCCGCGGGCGATTTCCCCGCCCTGCCCGTCCACCAGCACGATCGTCGGGATGTACTGGATCCCATATCTCCGCACCGCCGCCGCAGAAGATGGGTCGTCCACGTCCAGTTGCACCGGAATCACCCGCTCCTCGATCGCCTCGCGGACACGCTCATCCGGCCAGACATCCGCCTCCATGACCCGGCACGGCGGGCACCAGGTGGCGGTGAAATCGATCAGAACCGGCTTGCCCGTGCGTTGTGCCTCCTCGAGGGCGGCGGAGTACCCCTCGCGCCACGCCGGCAGGTCCTCCGGCGAAGCCGGCGCCGGCGGAGCGATGCTGTAGACCACGCCCTTCAGCAGCGGCCACTGAACGACCACCAGCAGGCCCACGAGCCCCACCAACAGCCCCCGCTTCACCCACTTCCCCACCCCCGGCGACCCACCGCCGGGTGCGTGATTCGAGGTTGGTCCAAAGGCGCCTTGGGTCATCGATGCGGCTCCCAATCCGGCTATCGGGGCGACAGGATTTGAACCTGCGGCCTGTCGCCGCGGCGACCGCTCTGCCAAGCTGAGCCACGCTACATCGTAGGCCCCGCCGCTGGTAGTTATTCTGTTCGACTATGCCATCGTCGGAGCGATTCTATGTGTACGTGCTGCGCAGTGACTCCGCTGGAAGGAACTACACCGGCTCGTGCCAGGACCTACATCGAAGGCTGGAACAGCATAACGCGGGCATCAGCCAGGCAACCCGGTCTGGTCGTCCCTGGAAGCTGATCCATTGGAGTTCTTCAGCCGCTCGGAAGCAATCTGCCGGGAGCGATTTCTGAAGACAGGTCGTGGTCGGGAGGAACTGCGTCGAATTTGCGGCACCTGAGCCCTTGAGACGGCGCGCGCGTATCATCGCGGAGACGGGGCGTAGCTCAGCTTGGCAGAGCGCCTGGTTTGGGACCAGGAGGCCGCAGGTTCAAATCCTGTCGCCCCGATCAATGACGCGACGCGTTGGGGCACAGCGGTCGCCGCGGCGACAGGCCGCAGGTTCAAATCCTGTCACCCCGACTCACCTTTGTGAACGAACGGCCCTCCGCGGGATCTTGGAATTCTGCGGAAGGCATTTCATTGCCCTCCGTTGGCGGCAACGCGCCGCCGATGTGGTTCGTATGGCGATGCTGATCGTCACGGGTCAGCTGGCCGAGGGCGCTGCCCAGCCCGTCAGCCGTTTCGTCGCAATCGATGGCATCGGCCCCATAAGGCTTCAGGGGCGGCTCAGCTGTGCCAGTCGTCAGGACTCCGCCGGTAAGGACCCGCACCGCACGCTGACCCTTGGTGCTCGCTGCGAAGTTCAGCCAAAGGCGGAGGTTGATCCGGCGGAACAGCTCGGGCAGCCGCTCGCGCGCCCCGGATCCGATCGCCGCCACGTCGAGTTCGTCGTACATACTCAGTGCGGCCGCAACGTCGCCGTCCAGATCGAAGGTCTTGCCGGCACTGGCTTCCAGTTGCTGCACCTGCCGCTCAAGTTCCACGACCTGCGTCCCATGGCTGCGCAGCTCAGCGCGGACCAGCCGCAATTCCTCGTCACTCTCGGCCCGCGCGAGATTCCGGCCGATGATCGTCTGTTCCCGTTTGGCTTCCTCGAGGCGCCGGCGGGCCGAGGTGAGCTCCTGCTCGACGGGACTCGGAGCACTGACGTCCGCAGCCGCGGCCAACTCCCTGAGCCTGGCCTCGACAGCCGCGCGGCCGCCTGCGGAGATTGCCTGCTGCTTGAGCGCAAGTAGGGTGAACGACAGCGTCGCCTCGGCGTCGACCGCGTTATGGTGGCACTGGTCGCCGCTTGTCTTCATATAGCGGCCGCACACATACAGCCGGCGGTCGCCGCTCGTTCGACCGTACATCGGGTGGCCGCAGCCGCACGTCAGGTCGTAGACACGCGTGCCCAGCGGGTACTTGCCCAGATCGCGAGCGCGGGGACTCCCACGCTGGCTGGCACCGCGGGCGTCAGCGATGCGCTGGCACTCGTCGAACACCTCGCGATCGACCTGCGGCGCATGCCGTGCGTCGACGACGATCACGCGGTCCGGCGGGTTCCGGATCACGCGAAGCTTGTCACCTGGACCAAGGTCCTCGTCGTCGAGAAGCCGCGGCGCGCCATCACCCAGCCGTCGGTGCGCGCCCTCGGCGATCACGCCATAGCTGGCCAAGCCGGCGATCGCCCTGTTGCGGATCAGGGATAGTATGCTGCGCGCGCTCCATTTGCCGCTGACGCGGTGTGCAACGCCGTTGTCCGTGCGCGTGCGGCCGGCGTCCGGCGACGGCACGCCAAGTTTGTTAAGCCGGTTGGCGATCCGCTTGGCGCCCACGCCCTCAACGGCATACCAGTGGAGGATGGATCCCCAGACGCGGATCTTCTCCGGATCGGCGACGCGCAGGCGCACGTGGCAGCCGGCGTGACGAATGACCATGCCGTCCTGCAGCGCCTGCACCTCGTTGCCGGCGGAGTCGACAAGAACGCGCTCGAAGCCGTAGGGCGGACGACCGCCGGTGCGGAAGCCCTGGCGGGCCAGACGGACCTGCGCGTCGATGATGCGCTGGGCCAGCGTGTTTAGAAATTCGCTGCTCTGGCCGTGATTCAGCAAGAGCTCGATGTTCTGCAGCGTGTAGTTGCCGCCGCGCTGCCGCGGGCCGGACTGTCGGTCACTGCTGCGGATCGTCACGCCGGCGCGCAGCAGTTCGACTTCGTGGGCCGCGGCCTCCATCGGCTCGACGGCTCGGGCCAGGCGGTCCGTGTGGTATGCGAAGAGGTGGCTGACGCGGCGGTCTCCCAGCGCACGCTCGCGCATGGCGACGA
>JBGTBZ010000079.1:0-4861 GCA_041749155.1 Phycisphaerae bacterium | reverse complement strand
GTACTTCTTGGCCTTGGCTGCACAGTTTTCCGCGGCGCGGGTGGCGGCGAAGGGCGTGCTCTTGCGGGCCCCCTTGAAGCCGACGGCGCCCGCCGAGGCCCAGGAGATCGTCTCGCCGTTCATGTCCGTGATCGTCACGATGGTGTTGTTGAAGGTCGCCTTGATGTGGGCGATCCCCCGGACCACGCCGCGGCGGACCTTGCGCTTGGGCGCGGCCTTGCCGCCGGATGTTGCTGTCTTTGCCATATGTGCTTGTCGCTCCTGACGGTTCAACGGGCGCTACGGCCCTAGCCGTTTTCAACTGGTGCTTTACTTGGCGCCCTTCTTGCCGGCCACCGTCTTGCGGGGGCCCTTGCGGGTGCGGGCATTGGATTGCGTGCGCTGACCCCGGACCGGAAGGCCCTTGCGATGCCGCAGGCCCCGGTAGCTGCCGATCTCACGGAGACGGCCGATGTTCTGCTGCACGTTGCGCCGCAGCACGCCCTCGACCGGGTACTCCCGGTCGATCACGGTGGCGATACGGGCGATTTCGTCCTCATGGAGGTCGCTGGCGCGCTTGTGCGGATCGACCTCCGCCTTCTTGCAGACCACCAGCGCATTGCTCGGGCCGATGCCGTAGAGGTAGCGCAGGCTGATATGCACCTTCTTGTTCTGCGGGATGTCGACGCCGGCAACGCGGGGCATGGTTCGCTCCAGGGTGGATTCGAGGGCGAGGCGGCGCCTCAGCCCTGCTTCTGCTTGTGCTTGGGATTCGTGCAGATCACGCGGACCGTCCCCTTGCGGCGGACGATCTTGCAGTTCTCACAGATACGCTTCACGCTGGCTCGGACCTTCATGGCGCCGAACCCTCCGCGGCTTGGGCTTTGCTGAGCAGTCAATAGACGCCCGGCTCAAGCCGAATGAGCCGGACGGGGATGGGTTTATAGGCGCGCCGGCCACGCCCTTTCCAGTCGAATCCGTTCGGAAAATATCAGGACCGCCGGGGATTACTGCCCTTTGCCATGCCGCAGCATTCGAGTGCTGCCGTACCGCTCCCCCTCCGGGGGACGGCCATCGGTCAGGATGTCCACCCCGTCCTCCGTGACCGCAATCGTGTGCTCGAAGTGGCAGGCGGGCTTGCCGCTCTCGGTGACCACCGTCCACTCATCCTCGAGGGTGTCGACCGTCCGGTCGCCGATCACCACCATGGGCTCGACTGCCAGGGTCATCCCCTTTCGCAGCACGAAATCGCCCTTGAGCTGCTCGGGAGTCACGAAATTGGGCACTTTTGGGTCTTCGTGCATCGATCGGCCGATCCCATGACCCACAAACTCCTGCACGACGCCGTAGCCCCGGCTCTCCACGTGGTGCTGCATCAGCCGGGCGATCTCGCTCCACCGCCGTCCCGGGCGGATCATCGAGCAGGCGAGCCCCAGCGTCTCCTTCGTGACCTTCAGCAGGGCCCGGCGGTCGTGGGCAAGCTCTCCCACCCCCACGGTGATGGCGGTATCGGCGCAGTACTCGCCGAGCTTCATGGCCAGGTCGAGGGTGACGATGTCCCCCTCGATGAGCTTCCGCGGGCCGGGGATGCCGTGGACGACCTCCTCGTTGACGCTGATGCAGCTCTCGGCGGGGTACCCCTCGCCGGGCTTATAGGTGGGGTAGTTCTTGGACAGCCCAACCGCCCCGATCTTGGCCAGCTCGCGGCGGCAGACGTCATTCACCTGGGCCGTGGTGGTCCCGGGACGGCACACCCTGGCCATGGCCTGGAGGATCTGGTGTGCGTGGTACCCCGTCCGCCGCATGAGCTCGATCTCGCGGCGGCTCTTATAGATGATCATGCCGGCATTCGGACGGAACATGTCTGGCTGGTAGGGGATAGAAGAAGAAAGAGGAGAAGATCGGGCCAAAACACAAGAGGCTCTATCTCTTCTGGCTTCTGGCTTCTGCTCAGTACTGGCGTCCCCGGATGCGCTTGCTCTTTGTCTTGGGATCGCCGGCGAGGAAGCCGCTGAAGTTGCGCATCAGCAGGTTCGCCTCGATCCTCTGGACCATGTCCAGCGCCACGCTGACCACGATCAGCAGGCCCGTGCCGCCGAGGAAGGCCGTCACCTGGAACGGAATGCCCAGCCACGCGCTGACGGTCATCGGCACGATCGCGATGAAGCTCAGGAAGGCAGCGCCCACGAACGTGATGCGATACATCACCTTCTCCAGGTACTCCGCCGTCCGCTTGCCGGGGCGAAGGCCGGGGACGAAGCTGCCGTAGTCCTGAAGCTGCTTGGCCATGTCCTTCGGCTGGAACTGGACGGTCGTCCAGAAGTAACTGAAGAAGAAGATAAGGCCGACCTCGGTCATCGTGTAGAGGTACCCACCGTAGTTCCCGAACTCCGTGTTCAGGAATGCCACCAGGTTTCCAAGGAAGCCCGAGGCCTGCTCGCTGCCGTTCACGGCACTGTTCAGCGAACCCAGGATCACGCCCGGGAAGAGCATCAGCGACTGGGCGAAGATGATCGGCATCACCCCGCCGTGGTTCACGCGCAGGGGCAGGAACTGGCGCGTTCCGCCGTACACCTTGCGGCCGCGGGTGTGCTTGGCCTGCTGGATCGGGATCCGCCGCTGGGCCTGGGTGATGGCGATGGCGCCGGCGGTGACGAACAGGAAGCAGATGACCAGGGTGATCAGGTCGCCGATGCCGATATGGCGGACGGTGTCGGCCGGGTCCACGCCGAACTGGTTGATCAGCATGTAGATGGCCCCGGGCATCTGGGCGACGATGCCAGCCAGGATGATCAGCGAGATGCCGTTGCCCAGGCCGTACTCGTCGATCTGCTCGCCAAGCCACATCAGGAAGATCGTGCCCGCCGTCAGCGCAAGCAGGCCACCGATCCAGAAGCTGGTTTCAAAGCCCTGCAGCACGAGGCCCTGGGTCGCGATGAAGCTGAGCCAGAAGGCCCCCTGCAGCGCCGCGATCGGGACAGTGGCGTAGCGCGTCCATTCCTGGATCTTGCGCTGGCCCGACTGCCCCTCCTTCTTCAGCCGCTCCAGCGTCGGGACCACCGTCGTCAGGAGCTGGAAAATGATGCTCGCCGAGATGTACGGCATCACGCCAAGCCCGAAAATCGTGGACTGGCTCAGCGTCCCGCCGGAAAACAGCGACAGGTAGCTACCCAGCCGCGCGGCGGCGGAGTCTTCCGACTGGTTGCGGATGATCTCCGCAAACTGGTTCTGGTCTACGCCCGGGAGGGGGATGTGGTAGCCGATGCGGTAGATCGCCAGCATCAGCAGGGTAAAGAGCACCTTGTTCCGCAGCTCGGGGACGCGGAAGATGTTCAGAAAGGTCTGGAGCATGGCGAACTTGTCAGACGAAGATGCTTTTGCGGTCGTAGCGGCCTGCTGAAACGTGCAAGTGTAGGACGCCGGCGGCTCGGGCGCGAGTCAGTCCGCCCAAGCAGCGCCGCGGGGCGACTCAGGATTCGGGCTGAGCCTCGGTATCGCCGCTCTCGGGAGCGCTGGAGACATCCTGGGCGGGCTTCCTCGCCTTGCCCTTGGGCTTCCCGGCCGACTCTTTGGTGCCACTCTCGGGGGCCTGGGTCACATCACCGCTCTTGCCCGTGGGCTCCGCGGACGGGGACTTGGCCGACTTGCCGCCCTTTGTGCCCTTGCTGCCTTTCTTCGGGCCTTCCTCGGCAGGCTCGGGCGGCTTCTCGCGCGCCGGCAGACCCAGCCTGGCCAGCCGTCGATCCAGCTTCGCCGACTGCCGCCGTGTCCGCGGCTCGCGGAACTGGTACGGCTGTCCAACGGTGTCCTGCGCCTCCCCACCGGCCTCGGTGATGGCCTTATGAGCGCTGCGGCTGAAGGCTGCGGCGAGGACGATCAGACGCCTGCTGAGCTTGCCGCTGCCCAGGATCTTGACGCCGAGGTGGGAGTTGGGGATCAAGCCGGCCAGCTTCAGCGCCCGCTGATCCACCGTGCTGCCCTCCTCGAAACGCTCCAACTCCGACAGGTTGATCGGGTGGTACTTGGTTTCGAAGGGCTTGTTCGAGAAGCCGCGCTGCGGGAAGCGGCGGTAAACCTCCGTCTGGCCGCCCTCAAAGCCGATGCGCTTGCTGCTGCCGGCGCGCGAGCCGGCGCCCTTCTGGCCGCGGCCGCTGGTCTTGCCCTTAGAGCCCTCGCCGCGCCCGATGCGCTGCGGGCGCTTGTTGCGTCCGGCGGCCTTCGTGATGTCGTGAAGCAGGTCACTCATGATGATTTCTCCGGTAACTGTCGGCCCGGAGGGGCCTCGCTTGTGATGGGTTTCTCCTCGTCGCTGAAGCGAGAGGGCCTCCAAGGATTTCGCTTTGCGCCTAGTCGGCTGCGGTTGAGGCGAGTTCGCCCGCGCCAGCTTCCAGCGTGACGCCGCGGCGACTGGCCACCTGCTCGCGGCTCTGGAGCCGGCGCAGGGCGTCGATTGTGGCCTTCAGCAGATTCTTGGGGCTCGTGCTGCCGTAGGCCTTGGTCAGCACATCCGTCAGGCCGGCAAGCTCCAGGACCGGGCGAACGGTCTTGCCGGCGGTCACGCCCGTGCCCGGGAGGGCGGGGATGAGCTTCACCTGGCTGGAGCCACTCTTGCCGATGATGAGGTGAGGGATGGTGCTGCCCTTCATGGGGAAGCTGAACATCGTCTTGCGGGCTTCCTTGGTGGCCTTCTCGACGGCGCTTGGCACCTCGTTGGCCTTGCCGTAGCCAAAGCCGATCTGGCCGTTGCGGTCGCCGGTGACGACCAGTGCTGCGAAGCTGAAGGTGCGCCCGCCCTTGACCACCTTGGAACAGCGGTAAATGCGGATGACGCTGCTCTCGATGCCGCTGTCATCCGGCTCCTCCCCCCGGCCGCGCCCGCCCC
>JBGTBZ010000078.1:0-1869 GCA_041749155.1 Phycisphaerae bacterium | reverse complement strand
GCGCAGGTGGGCGCCCGGCCGCGCTAGCGGTCCGTATGCTCGTATGCATGCGGACGACCATCAATCTGCCTGATGCGCTCGCAGAGGCCGCGAAGGCCAAGGCGGCCGCCGAGGGGCGGACCTTCACCAGCATCGTCGAGGAGGGCCTGAGGAGCGTCGTGACCTCCGACCGAGAGCCGTCGGCAGCTGCGACGCGCCCTCCGACCACCGGTGAGCCCGGAGCCACCGTGACGGTGCCTGACCAAAGGCCCTTGTCCTGGTCTATTGACCCGAAGTCGCGCAGGTGCGCGGCTTGCCGGATCCTGAGGGGCACCTCGGCCGCTTGCGCCGATGCGTTGGTGAGGGGAAGCGAGATCGTGTCGATTCGATCGCCCGAGATCACGACCGATTGGGCCGTGAGGCGGTCGAGCGCCAGTTCGCGCCCGTCCGGATACTGCTCGACCGCCTGGGCGAGTCCGCCCGATTCGGCGGTGCTGATTCCCGGCGCTTCCCAGCCTGTCCCTGGATCGAGGTCGAGCGTCGCCTGGCTCGTCGCTTCCACGCGCACGCCGGGGAGGCGGGCCAGGTCGTGCGGGTCCTGATTACGCGTGAGTGGCAGGTAGGCGCCCTGGCGAAGGAGTTGCTGCTGCACGGCCTGGACACAATCGTCACAGTTGGTCAGCTCGCGCGGGGTGACGCCTTCGCGGAGGGCGAACGCGGCGGCGGTTCCGGCCGCTTCGCCGATCACGGCGCAGGTCTTCATCACCCTGGTCGAACCGTGGGCGACGTGGGTCTGGCTGATGTTGCGGCCCGCCAGGTAGAGGTTTGACACGGTCCGGCTGGAGAGGCTGCGCAACGGGATGCCGTAGAGGTCGGGGAGGGGCGGTTGGGTGCAGGGCCGGTCTGGCGAGTAGACGCCATCCGGCGCGTGAAGGTCGATCGCCCAGCCGCCGTAGGCGACGACATCGTCTGGTACGGCATTCAAGCCCTGGACCAGGTCGCTCTCCTTCAGGAGGTAGTCGCCCTCGAAGCGGCGGCTCTCGCGCTTGCCGGGAATGTGCCCGATCCAGTCGAGCGCCCAGGTCGCCGCCCGCTCCCGCACGCCGGGCACGGTGCAGTGGTTCTTGATGTGGTCCCACACCCCGAACACCGCGGCGTGAAGTTCCTTGCGGATCGTCTCGTTGTCGGAAATCGTGTTCAGGCGGCCGCCCCACTCCAGCCACCAGTAGCCACTCTGGATATCCTCGTGGGGCCGGAAGGGCAGCGATTCCTCGGTCGGGAACCGGTGCGCCCAGGCGGGCGGGACGAACGGCGCGGGACGCCCCACATCCTTCGCCGCAAACATGATCGTCGAGCCGAGCACGACGTCGTCCGCCGCCTCCGGCGCCCACTTCTCGTCGAATTCGGACCGTGCTTCACGGCCGTAGCGGAACGGCGCACCGGCCTGGAGGGCGATGAAGCCGTCCCCGGTGGCGTCGATCACGGTCGTGGGCGTGATCCGGACCGCGATCTCGGTCGACTGCTGGAAGGCGACGAGGCTGGAGACGCGGGTGTCGTACCCTGCGCGGTCGTCGGGCTCCGTTTCCACGCCGACCACGCGGGTGTTGAGGAGCAGGGTCAGGCTTGGCTCGGCCCCGGCCTTTTCCGCCAGGATCACGTCCCACATCGGGTAGTTCTGGCCGTTGACCTGGCGCAGCCCGTAGGAGCGCGAACGCACTTCGAGGAAAAGTTCCTCCATCAGCCCGGTTTCGCGGGCGTCGCGGTGATAGCCGTGTTGCGAGGCGCCGACCGGGTGGACCCGGATCTCGCTGCTGCTGTTGCCGCCCAGGACGGGCCGCTCCTGAACCAGCACCACCGTGGCCCCGTTGCGGGCAGCGGCGATCGCGGCGA
>JBGTBZ010000077.1:0-1636 GCA_041749155.1 Phycisphaerae bacterium | reverse complement strand
ACTGGCCGGACGCGATATCGCATCGCGGTGGACGAGGTCGGCCCCGCGGGCGGGTGCGGATCGAACGATCGCGGGCGGGACGTCTTCGTGCCGGAAACGGAGATGCGGGCGGCGATCGAGGCGGGGGTAGGCCGGCTGATGCCGGTTGAGCGGGAGAGCGAGCCGGGTGTCGGCCCGGCAGTGCCGTGGCGGCTGGACCGGGCGGATGCCGTTGGCCGTATCGGCTTTATCAGTGCGATGAGCCAGCCCTTCTGCGACACCTGCAACCGCCTGCGCCTGACCGCAACGGGCGTCCTGCGAAGTTGCCTGTTCGAAGGAGGCGAGGTGGACCTTCGCGGCATCATCCGCGGCGGCGGGAGCGACGACGACCTGGCGGAAGCGATGGTTCGCTGCGTGGCGCTGAAGCCGGTGGTCCATTCGAAGCGGGGGAATATCCAGATGTCGCGGATCGGGGGTTGATCCGGCCAGCGGGCCATCAAGGTCTTATCCTTGACTCGTGGGCAAGCACAAGAAGAAGCCGAGCAGGTTTGTGGATTACTCGCTCTATCTTCTGCTGCGCACGCTTTCGACGACGCTGCATTGCTTCCCCCTGACCGCCGCCATGCGCTTTGCGGCGGGGTTGGGGGACCTGATGTACCTGCTGGATCGGCGACATCGCAACCGGAGCATGGAGAACCTGCGGCTGTGCTTCCCGGAGAAGAGCGAGCGTGAGCTGAGAAAGCTGACGCGCGACAGCTTCCGGCTGCTGCCAATGCTGGGCGTTGAGGTGATGCTCACGCCGCGCTACGTGAAGCTGGAGCGAATGGCCCAGCACTTCCAGCTGGGGCACCTTGGCGATGCACTGCGGTTGCTTGTGGAGCGCGAGCAGGGCGCGGTCCTGGTCACGGGCCACTACGGCAACTGGGAAGTGCTTGGATACATGATGGCGGTCATGGGCTTCGAGACAACCAGCGTCGCCCGACCGCTGGACAACAAGTACATCAACGAGTTCGTCCTGGGGGTCCGCGAGAAGCAGGGGCAGCGGATCATCGACAAGAAAGGGGCCATGCGCGAGGCGCCCCACGTGCTGGAGAAGCGCGGGGCCGTCGCCTTCATCGCCGACCAAGATGCCGGCCCCAAGGGGATGTTCGTGGACTTCTTCGGCCGCCCCGCCAGCACGTACAAGAGCATCGGGCTGCTGGCGATGCGATACAACGTGCCGGTGGTCGTCGGCTTCGCCCGCCGCATGGGGTACGACTTCCGCTTCCGTTTGGACATTCAGGACGTCATCTGGCCGCGTGACTGGGCCGGCGAGCGCGATGCTCTGCGATACATTACCCAGCGGTACACGAAGGCCATCGAGGACAGCGTCCGCGGAGAACCGGGGCAGTATCTCTGGCTGCACCGCCGTTGGAAGAGCCGTCCGCGCGAGGAGCTGGAGGCAAGGGAAGCCGCCGTCCGCGAAGCAGCGGCGTGAACGGCCATAAGCGTGAACGCCTCGACCGATCCATCCCCGCCGCTGGTTTACCTGATCGTGCCCGTGCTCGAGCCGGCGGGGGCGGAAAAGGTCGTGGCAGAGCTGGCACGGCGGCTGCCCTCGCGCGGGTTCGAGGTGCGCGTGCTCTGCCTGGAGGATGAGCGGGCGCCGATCGGAGCC
>JBGTBZ010000076.1:0-3972 GCA_041749155.1 Phycisphaerae bacterium | reverse complement strand
GCGGCCGCAATCACCGATCCCGCGGGCGGCAACGGCAGCCTTGGGCGGCAGAGGCTGGTGCGTATCCGGGTCCGGCGGCAGGACAAGCCCGACGCTGAGCCTCGGTGGGAGGAGTTTGACGTCCCCTACAGGCCCAACCTGAACGTTCTGGCCTGCCTCCAGTGGATCGCCGCCCATCCGGTGACGTCGGAGGGCGCCGCGACCACGCCGCCGGTCTGGGACAGCGGCTGCTTGGAGGAGGTGTGCGGGGCATGCTCGATGCTGATCAACGGCGGGGCTCGACAGGCTTGCAGCGCCCTGATCGAGGTGATCAGCCCGGATGGGGAGCCAATCACGCTGGAGCCGCTGTCGAAGTTCCCGCTGGTGCGCGACCTGTACGTCGATCGCAGTCGCCTCTTCGACGATCTGAAGCGGGTCAAGGCCTGGGTGCCGATCGACGGTACGTACGACCTGGGCCCCGGGCCGGCAGTCTCCATGAAGGTGCAGCAGGAGCGCTATGCCCTGTCGCGCTGCATCTCCTGCGCCTGCTGCCTGGAGGCCTGCCCGCAGTACACACCCACCAACCGCTTCGTGGGGGCGGCGGTCATCAGCCAGGTGCAACTCTTCAACCAGCACCCGACCGGGGCGGCGCTGAAGGACGAGCGGATGGCGGTGATGATGGGCGAGGGGGGCGTGCACGACTGCTCGAAGGCGGGTAACTGCGTGCGGGTCTGTCCTAAGGAGATCCCGCTGCTGGAGAGCATTGCGAGGGTGCAGCGGCAGGCGACGCGAACCATGCTGGGGCGGCTGCTGGGCAGCTAGAATGCGGGCCGTGGCCAAGCAGAAGGACAAGCCCGGAGAGATGGCGCCGCGCATCGCCAACCGGCGGGCGAGCTTCGATTATCACATCGACGACCGCCTGGAATGTGGCATTCAGCTCAAGGGCACCGAGGTCAAGCAGCTTCGCCTGGGGCAGGCGCAGATGTCCGACGCCTACGCCGCCGTCGAGGGGGGGCAGCTCATCCTGCACAACCTCTACATCGACCCCTACAAGCACGCCTCGGAGTTTCACAATCACGAGCCCAAGCGCCCCCGGCGGCTGCTGGCCCACAAGCGGGAGATCGCCCGCCTGGCCCGCGCCACGCAGGAGCGCGGGGTGACGCTGATTCCCACCGCCATTTACTTCAAGGAGGGCCGGGCGAAGGTGGAGATCGGCCTGGCGCGCGGGAAGCGTGCCTACGACAAGCGGCAGGATCTGAAGAAGAAGGCCGCTGACAGTGACATGCGGCGGGCGATGTCGAGGCGATAGCCACGGAGGCCCGTGGCGTAACGTTTCGGGCTGGTGGCGTCACGCCGTGCTTGCGGTTTGGGCCGGGTCTGGGGGCAGGGTGCGCTCAGGAAGCGCAGGACGCCAGGCAGCGGTCGATCCGCCGCAGCGATCGCTCCCGGCCCAGGAACGCGAGGGTGTCGAAGATCGGCGGGCTGACGGTTCCGCCGCTGACCGCGACGCGCGCGGGCTGGGCGACCTTGCCGAGGCCCTGGCCCAGCTCCTCGCAGAGGGCCTTGGTGGCGGTTTCGAGCGACTGGACCGTCCAATCCGGCAGTGACGCCAGGCGGTCGCGGAGGGCGCGAAGGTTTTCAAGCCCGCTGGGCTGGCCCTTTATCAGGACCTTCTCGATCGCCTTCGGGTCGTACTCGATGGCCTCGTCCGGCAGGAAGAAGAACCGTGACTTCTCATCCACCTCTGCGAACACGTGAAAGCCCGCGTTCATCTCCAGCTGCCGCGAAAGCGTCGCGTCATCCTGACCCGCCAGGGGAGATGATGGATTGCAGGCGAGATAATCCTTAAGGCCATCGAGAAGCCGGTCGGGCGGGGCGGCGTCGCAGGTCTCGGTGTTGAAGGCCTGGAGCTTCTTGTAGTCGAACTTGGCGTTGGCGCGGCCGACGCGCTCCAGCGTGAACTCCTGCACCAGCTCCTGCATGCTGTAGCGCTCGCGGTCGGTGCCGCTGCTCCAGCCAAGAAGGGCAAGGAAGTTGTTCAGCACCTCCGGCAGGTACCCCGCCTTGCGGAAGTCGTGCACGCTGATGGCGGGCAGGTCGGTCGGGAAGAGGTTGATGTGCGGGATGAGCGCGTCGTGCTCCGACGGGTCGAGTTGTGCGTTCTTGTCCTCGAGCCAGCGGGCAAGCAGGGATTTATCCACGCCGGACATCGCCGCTAAAGCGGCGACGCCTCGTGCCTTCACAACGCTCTGTGTCGCCTCCTTGATGACCTTGTCGCGGTCGCGCTTGCCCATCTTGCTGCCGTCTGTCTTCAGGATCACCGGCAGATGGGCGAAGATGGGCCGCTCGTAGCCCAACGCCTTCATCAGGCCAATGTGGTTCACCGTGTTCAGCAGGTGCTCCTGGCCGCGCAAGACGTGCGTGATCCCCATCTCTGCGTCGTCCACCACCACCGCGAAGTGGTACGTCGGCATCCCATCCGCCTTGCGGATAACAAAGTCCTGCACCTGCCGCGAATCCACCCCCTGCCGAGGGCCCAGCACCGCATCCTCGAACCAGTAATCCCTCACCGGCATCGCAAAACGCACCACCGGCGTCCGCCCCTCGTCGGCAAACCGCTTCATCTGCTCCGCGGTGTAGCTGGGGCGGGGGTAGAGGAACGGCCGCTTGGCCCGCATCGCCTGCTCGCGCATGTTGGCCAGCTCTTCGGGCGACTCATACGCGTCGTACGCCAGACCGCGCCCCTTCAGGTCGTCGATGATCCGGTCGTAAACGGCCTTCCGCCTCGACTGGAACATCAGGTCATCGGCGTTGTCCCAGTTCAGCCCCAGCCAGGAGAGGTCCTCGATCACCTGGTCCACCGCCGACTGCGTGCTGCGGGCAAGATCCGTGTCCTCGATCCGCAGGTAAAACTTGCCCCCGTGATGCCGCGCCAGGAGCCAGCAGAACAGGGCGGTGCGGGCCCCCCCGACATGGAGGTAGCCGGTAGGGCTCGGGGCGAAGCGGGTGACGATCGTCTCGGGCATGGTCCCGAGAGCGTAGGCGGCCCGCTGGATGGCCTAGCGAGCCTCGTGCTGCGTCTCCGCCGGCCCGCGGACCTTGGCGATGACCCAGGCGGCGGGGCCGCTGAAGGCGATCACCCAACCGGTAAGCCCCAGCACGTACCTGTGCTGCACAACCAGCAGCAGGATCAGCCCAATTGCCAGGACGACCGCCCACAGCGGCCGGCGGCCCCGCAGCAGGCGGTTCACCGTGTGCGGGTATCGGAAGTTGCTCACCATTAAAAGCGCACAAAGCAGCAGCACGACCGGCAGAAGAATCGTCAGCACTCCCGCCGCCACCCAGAGCGTGTCCTGAAGGGGCCCTTCGGGCCGGGCACGTGCCTGGATCAGAAGGTCCTGCTGCATGAGCACCGTCCCCAGCACCGCCCCGGCTGCCGCGGGGCTGGGCAGGCCCAGGAAGCTCATGTGGTGCTGCTCTCCATGCTCGTTGCTGACGTTGAACCGGGCCAGCCGCAGCAGCGTGCAGGCGACGTAGAGGGCAGCGATGGCCCAGATCAGCCGGGTGATCTCCAGCGGCGGCGACAGATACTGCGCAAGTTCCTCAAACTTCAGGACATGCAGCACGATGATCGCCGGCGCCACGCCGAAGCTGATCACGTCCGCCAGCGAATCGAGCTGTCCGCCGAAATCGGTCGTATGCCGGGCGATCCGGGCCAGGCGGCCGTCCAGGGCGTCGAAGATCATCGCCAGGGCTATGAGGTAGACCGCGGCCAGAAACCGGGACTCCACCAGGTTCTGCGCCCACGGATCGGAGCCGACGGTTGTCTGGTCGAGCGTCACCACGTAGATGGCGGCAAAGCCGCAGATGCCGTTTCCCAAGGTCGCCAGGCTCGGCAGGAACTGGACGCTACGGACATAGGCCCGCCGCCCGCTTCGGCGCATGCGCCGGCGGCGCAAGTCGCGCAGGCGGTCCCGGCGTCGCTCTTCGGCG
>JBGTBZ010000075.1:0-6446 GCA_041749155.1 Phycisphaerae bacterium | reverse complement strand
GGCGAGGACGCGTTCCAGGGCCTGCTGGCGTTGCTCGCGTCGCTCGAGGACGGCGGGCGGGGTGGGACGCTCGGGCTGGCGGATCGCAAGTACAAGCAGGAGCTCGGTTTGCGTCGGCGCCCGGCCGGGAAGCTGGGTTGACAGGACGGCGTTGTGCACCGCCGGCGGGGGTTCGAGGTGGTGCTCGGGCGCCGGATCGACCGCAATGACAGGCTTCTGGTCTGCGGAGTCGCCGAAGATCAGCCAGAAAGCGATGGCGGCGGCGAAGCCCGCGGCGACGCCAGCGAGAGCCATGGCGGTGATGCGGGCGGGCGTGAGGCGCAGGCGATTCGAGCGGGCGACATAATCGATTCGATCCTCGAGCCGGCGGATGGAATCCGCCGGCATGGCAGGCCAGCGGGCGCCCGCGAGGAGGGCGTCGAGGGCGTCGTCCTCAGGCGTGCGGGGCGAAGTTGGACGATCCGGGTCAGTCATGAGTGGCTTCTGCGATCAGGCCAAGCTCCTGCTTGAGGCGCGTTCGGGCGTGATGCACGAGCACGCGCACGTTTTGCGCCGTCGTTTCCATCACCCCCGCCGCCTCTTCGCTGGAGAGGCCTTCGTAAACGGTCAGAACCAGGGCTTCGCGCTGCCGCGGGGGCAGGGCCGAGACGCTTGCGGCCACGCGCCGGGAAAGCTCCGCCGCGGCGGCCTGGTCGGCGGCGTGGGGCGCGTGATCCTCAAGATGGTCAAAGGCGGTCTCATGGGCGTTTGCCACGTCGCTTCGCCGGCGGAGGCTGTCGCGGAAGGCGTTGACGACGATGCGGTACAGCCAGGTTCCAAAGGCGGACTCCCCGCGGAATCCGCGGTAATGCCGAGCGGCCCTCAGCATTGCCTCGCCAACCACATCCTCTGCGGCATGCACATCACCGCAGAGCCTCACCGCGAGCCTTGAGGCGTGCGGGAGGTGCTGGCGCAGGAGGCGGGCGAACTCGTCGGGGCCCAGGCTCATTCGGCGGGGGTTATCTTCGCGACCCGCGCCGGATTTGCCGCAGGGTGCCGCGCCGGCGGAGGTTTGGACGCCGCCAATGGGAGGCGCGTTAAGTGGAAAAATCGCGCAAGAGCAGGGTTTGGGGCCTTCCCGGACGAGGGGTGAGGGCTAGGCTTGCGATCCCATGGCCAAGAAAACCCGATCCGCGAAGAAGTCTGCCAAGAGGTCCGCCCCGAAGTCCACGCGAAAGGCGGCCCGGAAGGTTCCCCGCAAGGCTGCCCGGAAGGCGTCGGGCAGACCGGCCCGGAAGGCCGCCGCCCGATCGAAGGGGCCGAAAGTCGCCGCGAGGGTGGCCAAGACCATCAAGAAGGTGGCCAGGAAGGCCACGAAGGCCGCCAAGCAGGTCCGGGGGATGGCGGCGGGCCTCGCGGGCAAGCGGGTCTACTTCTTCGCCCCTGGCAAGAGCGAAGGGGGCCGTGGCGACAAGCAGCTTTTGGGCGGCAAGGGAGCGAATCTCGCGGACATGACCGCGGCGGGCCTGCCGGTGCCTCCCGGGTTCACGATCACGACGGAGACCTGCGCCGAGTATTACGAGAAGGGCCGGAAGCTGCCCGCGGGGCTGATGGACGAGGTGCGGGCGAACCTGAAGAAGGTCGAAAAGGCGACGGGCAAGAAGTTCGGCGACCCGTCGAACCCGCTGCTGGTGTCGGTGCGTTCCGGCGCCGCCGTCAGCATGCCGGGGATGATGGACACGATCCTGAACCTGGGAATGAACGACCAGGTGGCGGAGGCGATGGCCCGGCAGACGGGCAACCCGCGCTTCGCCTACGACAGCTATCGCCGGCTGGTGAACATGTTCGGCGACGTGGTGATGGGGGTGGATCACCATCACTTCGAGCAGAAGCTGGAGGGGATGAAGCGGGACCGCGGCGTGATGAACGACACGGACCTGACGGCGGACGACCTGCGCGAGCTGGCGGAGCAGTACAAGCAGGTCTATCGCGAGCATGTGGGGTGGTTCCCGCAGGACCCGATGGACCAGCTGGACAAGGCGATCGAGGCGGTGTTCCGGTCATGGCAGACGGAGCGTGCGATCAAGTACCGCCAGCTCAACGACATCACCGGCCTGAAAGGGACGGCGGTGAACGTGCAGACGATGGTGTTCGGGAACATGGGCAACGACTCTGCGACGGGCGTTGCGTTCACGCGCAATCCGAGCACGGGGGAGAACAAGTTTTACGGAGAGTACCTGGTCAACGCCCAGGGCGAGGACGTGGTGGCGGGCATCCGCACGCCCAAGGACGTCTTCGAGATGAAGCGGGAGCTGCCGCGCAGCTTCAAGGAGCTGATGGACGTGCGGCGGAAGCTGGAGGAGCGGTACCGTGACGTACAGGACTTTGAGTTCACGATTGAGCAGGGGAAGCTATACATGCTCCAGACGCGCGGCGGCAAGCGGACGGGGGTGGCGGCGCTGCGGATCGCGATCGAGATGCAAAAGGAAGGGCTGATCGATGAGAAGCAGGCGGTGCAGATGGTCTCGCCGGAGCACCTTGACCAGCTCCTGCACCCGATGTTCGTGCCGGCGGAGCGCGAGAAGGCGACGGTGCTGAGCAAGGGTCTGAACGCCAGCCCCGGCGCCGCGGTCGGGAAGATCGCCTTCACCGCCGACGAGGCCGAGGAGCGGGTGGGCAAGGGGGAAAAGGTGATCCTGGTTCGCCGCGAGACGGAGCCGGCGGACATCGGGGGGATGCACGTCTCGGAGGGCATCCTGACGAGCACCGGCGGAATGACCAGCCACGCGGCGGTGGTGGCGCGGGGAATGGGCACACCGTGCATCTGCGGGGCCAGCGAAGTGCAGATCGATGCCCAGAACCGGAAGGTGAAGATCGGGGGGCGGATCTTCGGCCCCAACGACTTTCTTTCGATCGACGGGACGACGGGCGAGGTGCTGGACGGGCAGGTGCCGACGCAGGAGCCGGAGCCCGACCGAAACTTCAAGACGCTGATGGCTTTCGTGGACAAGTTTCGGAAGCTGAAGGTGCGCACCAACGCCGACACGCCGGAGGACGCCGAGCGGGCGCGCGAGTATGGCGCCGAGGGCATCGGCCTGTGCCGCACGGAGCACATGTTCTTCGCGCCCGACCGGATCAGCGCGGTGCGGCAGATGATCCTCTCCAACTCGCTGGAAGGCCGCGAGACTGCCCTGCGCAAGCTCGAGCCGTTCCAGAAGCAAGACTTCATCGGCATCTTCAAGGCCATGGCGGGGCTGCCGGTGACGATCCGCCTGCTGGATCCGCCGCTGCACGAGTTTTTGCCGCACAACGAGCGCGACCAGCGGGAGCTGGCTCGGGAGATGGGCGTGAGCTTCGACGACCTTCGCAATCGCGTGCACGAGCTGCACGAGATGAACCCGATGCTCGGCCACCGCGGTTGCCGGCTGGCGGTGACCTTTCCGGAGATCCTGCGGATGCAGGTGCGTGCGATCCTGCAGGCGGCGATCGAGGTGGGCAGCGACGCGGTTCCGGAGATCATGATCCCCCTGGTGGGGACGGTGCGCGAGCTGGCATACCTCAGAAAGGAGGTGCTCGAGGAGGCCGAGCGCGTCTTCGAGGAGCGCGGGCGCCGGATCAGGTTCCTCGTCGGCACGATGATCGAGGTGCCGCGGGCCGCCCTCGTCGCCGAGCACATCGCCCATGAGGCCGAGTTCTTCAGCTTCGGCACCAACGACCTGACACAGATGACCTTCGGCTACAGCCGCGACGACGCCGGGCGATTTTTGCCTGAGTACCTGGACAAGGGCATCCTGGAGAGCGACCCGTTCCAGACACTGGACACCGAGGGCGTCGGGAAGCTCATGACCACCTGCATCGCCGACGGCCGGGCCGCCCGCCCCGACATCAAGCTCGGAATCTGCGGCGAGCACGGCGGAGACCCGCGCAGCGTGCATTTCTGCCACCAGGCGGGCCTGCATTACGTCTCCTGCAGCCCCTTCCGCGTCCCGATCGCCAGGCTGGCGGCGGCGCATGCGGCGCTCAAAGCCTGACCGGGGCGGCAGATCACGATGAGCCCCAACTTTCCGCGGAGCCGGCAACCAGTTACAACGGCTGGCGATCCCACCGGGCTCTGACCCGGGAACCGCTGGGAACTGGAGGACTTTGTGAGAAAACCCCGCACCGTGCCGTTTGTCGTCACCGTCGGCGTGATCGGCTTTCTGACTACGTCCGCCGCCGCGGACACGCCGTTCGGGGAGCGGCCGGCGGAGGCGGCGGACTTCTCGCTGGGCATCGGCTATGCCCATTTCAGCATCGGAGATTCCGATTCCGCCCTCGAGGGGCTGGACATGGTCCGGCTCGAAGCCTCTGCCACCATGGCCCCGCTTCCGCGTGTGCCGCAGCTTCGGCTGGGGGCGGCGCTGGGGTTCGGGTTTGTGGTGGACAATGCCAGCTTCGTGGCGGTGTCGGACGAGGGGCTATTCGCCGAGGGCAGCGGGGATATCCCGCTGTGGGCCTTGGAACCGGAGCTGCGCCTGTCATGGCGGCAGCACGTCGGCGATCGCGGGCTATTCGTCGAGCCGGGCGTGGGCGTGGGGGCGGTCTTCGCCCGAATCAGTCTGGACACCGAGGACACCGACCTGGGCGATCCGTATGACGAATGGGAGGAGGGGCTCTCCGCCCGGGCGTTCCTGAACGTGGGCTTCGAGGTCGCCGGCGGGATGGCGGGGCTGCAGTTCTCCTACATGCGCGGCGAAGAGCTGGATTTCGCCCCCAACGCCGGCGGAGATGTCGAGGAGTTCTACGTAGGCCTCTTCGGCTCGATCCGGTTCTGATGCTGCGTGTCGCCAGGACAAACAAGAAGGACCGGCACCAGGCCGGTCCTTCCTTCGTCTAAGCCATGAATCGAGCTACGCCCTGCGGCGGCCGAGGGCCGCCAGGCCCAGCAAACCCATGATCGCGATTGCGGCGGGCTCGGGGATGGCGGTCCAGCCCATGTCGTGGAACATGCCCAGTTCCAAGGCGCTGAAGTCGTGGATCGCCACGCCGTTGAAGAGGCCGGGAGTCATCAGCAGGCCGCTGTGGACCGTCTGGTCCAGGTGAGAGACGCTGGAGCCGCCCTGGTAGGTCGAGGGGGCGTACATCTCCGGGCGCGTTCCGCCATTGCCGTCGATCCCGCCCGAGCCATTCCAGAACAGGTCGCCGCTGCGGATCGCCGCGGAGCGCTGGGCGTCGGTCATCGTGTCGAGGTTGGTGCCGTCGCCGATCTCCAGGAATCGGTCGAAGATGCCGGGCTGCCCGCCATTCCAGGTGCCGTCGGAGTTGATCAGGTCGAAGAAGTTCATGCCGTGAGCCACTTCGTGAAGCACGACTGTCACAAAGTCCCACTGCGATCCGCCGACGTTGCCGTCGGTCCCGTAGTAGAAATCACTGAAGCTGCTGTTGAAGATGGCGAAAATCTCCGGCTGGCCGCTCAGGTCGCCGCCGCTGAGGTGATTTGCGAGGGCGGAGCCGTAGGTGGTGGAGCCGTCCGTGAAGAACTGCACTGAGCCTGCGCCGCCGAGCACGCCACTTCCCAGCGGATCGAACGTGGCCGAGATCGTGATGGTCTCGCCCGTGTGCGAGCTGGAGAACTGCTGGCCCCAGATACCCAGGGCATGCTCGAACGCCGTCCGCCGCTGGGCGCCCAGCGTGGGGTCGTTGAACCCCTCGTTGGCGCCGTCGCCGTACAGCGGCACAAACGTGATGTCGGCAAGGGCCGTGGACCCCAAAAGCAGGGCTACGCCCACGGCAAGGGCAGTGAAGCACTTTCTCATGCATTTTCTCCGCAAAACACGACCGCTGCTGCCAACGCCCTCTCCAAAGAGAGGGGGTAATGGAGCTTCAACTATCGGGGATCCGGGTTTGGATGTCAACCCTGGGCATCTACACATCTCCATCCGCCGTAAGCCCATGGCGGGAAACAGCTTATTCCCCTAACGCCGGCGGGGTCTACGGTGACTAAGGTACGCCCGTCGTGACTAAGCAGAAGCTGGCTGGACGTGGGAACGCGAGGCGGGTGGCGCTGCTGGCATTGACGCTGCTCTTCATCGGCGTGGGGATCAGCACGGTCCACCGCGCCGCCTTCGGCGAGGTCGAACGCACCGATTTCACCGTCTACCAGGCCGCCGGTCAGGCCGTCCTCGACGGAACCAGCATTTATGACGCAAAGAACGTCCGCGGCTGGTATTTCACCGCCCTTCCCCTGTTTGCCGCCGTCTGCGTCCCGCTGGCCCTGCTTTCCAAGGCGGCGGGGGCACTGGTCGTCGCGGACAACACGCTGCTTACTCCGGTCCGGCAACGGCCGCTGGCGCACGGTTGCGACCTCGTCATGCATTCGACGACCAAGGCGCTCAACGGGCACGGTGACCTTATCGGCGGCGCTCTTCTCGCGGCTGACGAGACCTTGCTCGAACGCATCGTCTGGTGGGCCAATGCCGCCGGGCTGA
>JBGTBZ010000074.1:0-12934 GCA_041749155.1 Phycisphaerae bacterium | reverse complement strand
GCGCAGCCGCGGGGGCCCCGTAGACTTATGGCGTGGTTCCCTCGGCTCGCCCAGAGATCCAGCGGATGGCGGACCCGGCTTCCGCCGAGACGCCGGCGCCGGGGGAGCGTGTCCTGAAGCTCAGCGAGAACGAGGCGCCATTCGCCCCCAGCCCGCGTGTGCTCGAGGCAATTCGCGATATCGAGCCCGAGCGCCTTCGCGCTTATCCCACGCCCACCGCCGAGGCCTTCCGGGAGGCGGCGGCGAAGCTTCATGGCCTGGACGCCGCCAATGTGCTGCCGGGCAACGGAAGTGACGATGTCCTTTCGGCCGCAGTCAGGACCTTCGTTGCTCCCGGTGGACGCGTTGCGTCGCCATGGCCCACCTATGGCCGCATCGAGGCCATCTGCCAGATCCACGGCTCTACATATACAAAGGTGGATTGGCCGGACGATTGGTCCCTGCCAACCGCCCAGCTACTGGCCGTGCGGCCCGCCCTCATCTATCTGGCAAATCCCAACGCCCCCAGCGGCACCACGGTCCCCGTCGAGCAGATTGCGACGTTGGCAGGGCGGTTGAAGGGTGTGCTCCTGGTGGATGAGGCGTATGTCAACTTCGCCGACTCGAACTGCCTGGAACTGCTGGCGGAACACGACAATCTCATCATAACCAGAAGCCTCAGCAAGGGTTATGCTCTGGCAGGCCTCCGCTTTGCTTACGCCCTCGCTGGAGCGTCACTTGTCGAACAGATCGGCAAGGTGAAGGACCCGTTCAGCACCAGCTCGATCGCCCAGGCCGCCGCCATCGCCGCTTTGCAGGACCAGGAGCACGCCCAACGGCTCTGGCACCATGTGAAGCAGGAGCGGGCACGGCTCATCCTCGAGCTCCAGATGCTCGGCTTCGACGTTCCACCGAGCCAGGCGAACTTCGTGCTTGCCCGCCATCCTGACCACGATGCGGCGGACATCTATGCGGGGCTGCGGAAACAGGGGGTGCAGGTGCGGCATTGGCAGGAGCCCGGCCGGCCGGGGGGGCTGCGGATCACTGTTGGCACAAGCCAGGAGATCAATGCCCTGCTCGGAGCCCTTGAGCCGCTCGTCGCCAAGGCCGAGGTATCTGCCTAGCAACGGAACTTGACGCCCGGCACCGCGGGAGGTCCACTTGCCCGCATGCCCCGGTCCCTGATGGTGGCGGGCCTGTTCTTGTTGCCGCTCCTGGCGGGCTGCCAGCGGGGGCAGTACGACAAGGATCTGCGGCTCTACCTGCAGTCAGGTGAACCGCTCGTCGCCGGCCGGATGGAAGCCGGCGGCTGGTACGTCGTGGGGGCCCGCATGCCCGACGCCCGCTTCCGCGAGCTGGGAATCCGTTTCCCCGCCGACCCCGGCGAGCGCCTCGAGCTGCGGCGGGAGGGCGAGGCGATCCTGGCATCGGCGGCCGGGTACGTCGTTCCGGTCGACAACGTGCCGTCGAACGCCGTCTACGTGGCCTGGGCGCGCCAATATGACGCGGACAGTCCTGTGCATGACGTTCCCCGCGGCCGCCGGCGCGCAGCTCGGGATTTCAACCTCGTCGGGGCGCTCATTGAGGGCGTCATCAGGAGCCTCTTTGACCGAGACGATGACCACGAGGATCGCGGCAAGGCAGACGACGAGGACCGCGGCAGGCGATACAAGCGGCCCGACGGCTCGGACGATCGGAAGCGGACGCGGGACACTCCCGACAACTCCTAGCTCATCTCACGCCATCTCGTCGAAGGTGCCGACGACCGGCAGCTTTCCCACCAGGGGGCGGATGTATTCGAGCCAGGCTTCCGTGACGTCGTGGTCCTGGGTCAGGAAGCGGTCGTCCATGTGCTTGGCGAGGCGCGCAACGTCCTTGAGTTCCACAAGCTCCGTCCGCACGCCGTAGTCAGCGCCCCCGCCCGTCCGCAGCATCGCCACGCTCCCCTGCCGATTCTCGGGGTTGGCCGAGTACTCAACAGCCTTACGGCCCACCATGCGCGCCTCGGCGGCGTCAATCTCGCTCACGAAGCCGGCGAAGGAACGCTGGAGATAGCCGAAGGTGTCCGCTCGGACGCGCAGCTTCTTTCCGCCGGGGGACTTGAGGTTCTTCGTGACCAGGTCCGCCAGGTAATCGCCCAGGGCGCCGCCGCCGGAAAGCTGGATGTTGCCGTGGGCGTCGCGCTCCAGGTTCTCGGCCATGTGCTCGGCGTACGTCCGCCCGTCGTCGGCGGTGATCCCTTCGCTGACCGCCACCAGGCAGCGGCCGTGCTTCGTATAAACCCGCTCTACGGCCGCGACGAAGTCGGCCTGGCTGACCGGCTTCTCGGGCACGAAGATGAGGTGCGGCCCGGAGCCCTTCGCCACCCGGGCCAGGGCGCTGCTTGCGGTCAGGAAGCCGGCATGCCGGCCCATGATCACGTCGATCTTGATCCCGGGCAGGCTCCGGTTGTCGAAATCGTCCCCGATCATCGCGCAGGCTACGAACCTGGCGGCGGAGCCGAAGCCGGGCGTGTGGTCGTGCACCCGCAGGTCGTTGTCGATCGTCTTGGGGATGTGAAAGACGTGCAGCTCATACTTCTCTTTCGCCGCCAGCTCCTGCACGATGCGCGCGGTGTCGGCGGAGTCGTTTCCGCCGATGTAGAAGAAATAGCGGACATCGTGCTTGCGGAAGGCGTCGAAGATTCTGGCGCAGTAGGCCTCGTCCGGCTTGTCGCGCGTACTGCCCAGGGCGCTGGAAGGTGTGGCGGCGATGCGTTCCAGAAGGTCCGCCGGGGCGGCCCCGAGGTCGATGAACTGCTGATCCACGATCCCCCGCACGCCATGGCGGGCCCCCAGGAGCCTCTGGATGTGCCCGGCGCCGCGGACGGCCTGGATGACGCCGACCAGGGACTGATTGATGACGCTGGTGGGTCCGCCGCTCTGGCCGATGACGGCATTTCCTGGCATAAGGAACGCTCCTTCGGGGTGTTGGGGGCCCAACTCTAAGCGACAGGTGCCAAAAGAGAAACGGCCCCGCGAAGGGCCGTTTCGATGGATTCAGTGGCCTTTCGAAAGCTCAGGCCCGACGGCGGCGCAGGATGCCCATCCCGGCCAGGGCCAGCCCGCCGAGGGCCGCCGAGGGCGTGGGGATGACCGGGGGCTGCTCAATCAAGCCGGCGTACTTCCCACTCTCGTCGTTGTCGCCAATGCTCATCACGCGGGCCGCAAAGCGGCTGGCGAGGAAATCTGCTGTCGTGATGTTGGTCAGCTTAAATGAGATGTGAGGGTAATAGCCGTTGGCGGCGCCGTTTCCGCCGAAGCGCATCGCCACGTCGTAACGGCTGCCGGCACCGGCGCTGAAGGGATTGGGCATGCCGTTGATGTTCGGATTGGCGCCCCAAGGGGCCGAGCCGATCGAATCATGGCCCTTCACGAACCCGGTGATCATCAGGTCCGAGGGCTCGTACGGCGACGAGGGATTCACATTGGCAAGGTTGACGGACGGCGCCACGTCAAACCAGAGGGCGAAAATGTCGCCACTGGCGGGATCGAGCCCCGGGATCTCCCGAAGCGTCGCGCTGAACTGGACACCGCCTGTGATGTCCTGGATCTTGATGTCGACGCCGATCGAGTTGGCGTCGAACTCATTGTTCGTCAACTCAAGCAGGAACGCGTTGATCACGTCCGCGCGAGCGGGCGAAGCGAAGGCACTGGTGACGACGACTGCTGCGAACGCCACGAAGGCGAGCGCACGACAAGAGAAGATACGCATATAACTAAAACTCCACTCCACCGATCGCGAGCAAGAGGCTCGCATCCCTCACAGTATGCCTGTCCCTTGGCGAACACCAAGGTGCGGTACGCCAGGCGCATGCCATGATGGGGGGCTCAGCCGTGAAAGTCAACTCTCATCTGAGGCAAGCAGATTGTCGTGTCACTCTGGGCAATCTGTAGACGACAGCCGCAAAATCCCGATAAGGTACCCCTCCCTGTACGCCGTTTTGACAGCCTGAAAGATTCATCTCGGATTCCCAGCACTCTGAAAGGTTTCGCTTGAACCGCGGAGTTGTTTCGTGCACAATCTCGCACCGGCAAGGACAGGTATGGCAAGCGGAGGAGACCGAGACTTCGGATTATCGATCCCGCCCATTCGGGTACATTGACATGTAGAGGTTGAGACGAGGGACGTGTTGGTGACTCCGCCGAGCCGGCGACATTTTCGCCGGAACCACGAGCGCCACACGTACGTCTCTGAAAGGATGAGGAGGGATCTTGAGTTCGTCTCCCGCAAGCCGCTGCTCGCTGGCCGCTGGATGTATTGGCCCGGCGAAGCTCGGTTTGTCTGCCAAAGCTTGAGCGGATCACCGGCCTTTCGCCGGCGCCCGTGAAGCGGACGGATCCTGAAGGCCGCTATGCGGTCTAAGCACCAGGCGCGCTGCTCCCCACCAGCGGGGGACCGCACGTCGGGGTCAGTGGCTCGACGACGTCTTTCGTATCCATCGGCGTGGATTTACGGAAGTCGACAGGGGCGGAGCCCGCGCAGATGAGGCCGGACCAGGGGAAGGAGTCAGGACAAAGATGACGCTTGCAACGGTGCGCAAACCCTTCGGCCTTGACTTCCCCGGAGACGAGCTTGGTGACTGGTTCATCCTCCGCACCAGGGCTCGCCAGGAAAAGGTACTCACCCAGGAGCTCGGCGCCCGGTCGATCTCCTGCTTCCTCCCCCTCGTCCGCATGATTCGCTACTACGGCGGACGCAGAAACGCCGTCGACCTCCCGCTCTTCCCGGGATACGTCTTCCTTCGCGGCAGCCGCGACGAGGCTTTCGATGCCGACCGAACGCGGCGGATTGCGCAGATCATCAAGGTCTGCGACCAGCACCGACTCGACGTCGAGCTCAAGAGCCTCCACCAGGCCCTGCGCAGCGAAGCCCCGCTCAACCCCTACCCGTATCTCAAGAAAGGCGTGTGGGTTGAGGTCCGGGCGGGCCCCTTCCGGGGTATTCAGGGACTCATCGAGGATCGATCCCGCGCCAACCTGCTGGTGCTGCAGGTCAACATCCTCGGGCGCGCCGTCAGCCTCGAGATCGATTGCTCCCTTCTTGACGTTATTGACTCACCGGCATCCAGTGCAGAGTCCGGCCGTCTGATCGTGTAAATCCTTTTGCCGCAAGCAGTTGCTCCAATTTCCGGCGCCTCGCTGACAACCGCCTCCCCGGTGCGGGAAAGCAGCTGTTCGCAGCCGGCGTTAAGGGTCCGTTCGGTGGTGCTCCTCGCCGGCGCCGTTCGGCAGTCGAGGTTTTTCTCCGCCATCGATCGTTCGCCGTTGGACCTTCCTATCACTCAGGAGCTCACGCTCCTGGACCTCTGGCGCCGCGAAATCGACCGGCTGGCGGAGGCGCTGGGACTGCCAGACCTGGCCTGTCGCGTCGTCGTGGGCGGCAACACGCGTGCTCCGGCGCTTCGGCCGCAGTCGAGGCTTTCGATCGAGCGCGATCCCGCCGCACTTCGGGGCACCGGTGGCCTGCTGCACGACCTGGCCAGGCCCTGTGACGATGACGATTACCTGATCGTCGCTACGGCCACCCAGCTGCCCAGCGCGTCGGTGGAGGCATTCGTGACCCAGGCTCTGGCCGAGCCGGCAGATGTCTCGATCCTGCACGACCTCACCGGCACGCCCCCGGGGCACTTCGTGATCGCCTGCCGGGCCCTGCGGCAACTTCCCGCGCGCGGGTTCGTGGACTTCAAGGAACAGGCGCTTCCGCTGATTGCGCGACGACACTCGGTGAGGGTTTTGGGAAGAGCGGAACCTATCGCCATCCCCATACGGACGGCGGAGAACTATCTCGACGCTGTCCGTGTGCACGCCGACCAGAGCGACGGTTCCCAGCCGCTGCCCGAGCCGTTTCGAGAGCGTTGGCGCTCGCGTTTCGCGATCATCGAACCTGGCGCAAAGGTGCATCCCGGGGCGCGGCTTCACAACGCGGTGGTCCTCGGTGGGGCAAGGGTCGAAGCGGAGGCCGTGCTCGCAAACTCGGTCGTGTGCTCGGGGGCATGCGTGGAAGAACGCCTTGTCAATCAGGTGGCCTCGGAGGATGACGTGTTCTCGATCTTTGAGCGATGAAGGCTGGCTCTGCATTCTCGGCGCGACTCGCCTTCGGCCCCTGGTCGATCAGGGCGCTTTCATGTCTCGCCCTGCTTGCGGGCGGCGCTTTGGCCCTGACCTGGGATGCCTGGGTCGACATCGCCCGCCTTGCCATGCGCGACGAGGAGTCCAGCCACATACTGCTGGTCCCACTCGTGGTCTTCTGGCTCGCCTGGGTGCGTCGTTCGCGCCTGCGGCACTGTCGGCGTGTCGGAACCTGGATCGGCCCGGTCATCGCTGCGTTCGGAGCTGCCTGCTACAACATCGGCGATACCTACCTCCTGCAGTCAGTGTGGCATGGCGGGGCTATTGCGCTGCTGGTTGGCGCCTGCCTCACGATCTGGGGCCGGGACGTGCTGCTCAGCTTCCTGCCAGTGTTCGTCGTGCTGGTCTTCCTCGTTCCCGTGCCGGGGCGCGTGCGGCAGCAGATCGCCATCCCCTTGCAGCAGGCCAGCGCTTCGGCGACCCAGGAGGTCTGCGATGTCATCGGCCTGCCGATGGAGCGGTCGGGCAACGTCCTGCGGATCAACAACGTCGAAGTCGCAGTGGCCGAGGCCTGCAACGGCATGCGCATGACCTTCGCGCTGCTGCTGGTCTCCTATGCCTTCGCCTTCAGCACGCCCCTCAAGGGTTATGTCCGCGTGCTTGTTGTTGCACTAAGTCCCGTATCCGCCGTGCTTTGCAACGTCGCCCGCCTCATTCCAACCGTCTGGGTCTACGGAAACGGGTCCACCGCGACGGCGGAGCTGTTTCATGACCTCAGCGGCTGGTTCATGCTGTTCGTGGCTTTCTTCCTCCTGATGGGCATCATCCGCCTGCTGCACTGGGCAGCGGTGCCTGTCTACCCGTTTGCCCTGGCCCGCGATTGAAAAATCGGATCGCAATTCTTTGCACCCTCCTTGTCTTCGCCGCTCTGGCGCTGGATAAGACCCTCCTGCGGCCCCCGGCGGCCATCGCCGACGCCTACCACGACGAGGTTCGCAAGGCCGCCGAGGCCGTTCCACGGCACTTCGGGCCGTGGCTGGGCGTCGATGTGCCCGTCCCGCCGGCGGCGGTCAGGCTCCTGAAGCCCAACGCCATAGTCTCGCGCCGATACACCAACATCGCGACCGGAGAAGCGGTATCCTTTCTGGTGGTGCAGGTGCGCGATTCCCGGGACATCCTGGGGCACTATCCGCCCGTGTGCTATCCGGCGCAGGGGTGGACCAGGCGCGCAACGCAACCAATGGAATGGAATGGGGCCACACAGGAGTTCCCCGGGACCCGGTACGGGTTCGATCAGGAGGGCCTGGAGGGTGGGGTGCGGATCACCATCGACAATTTCCTGATCCTGCCCGATGGAACGATCTGTCCGGACATGAATGCAGTGGAGTCGATGGCCCAGGACCGGGTGCGAAAGGTATTCGGGGCGGCCCAGGTCCAGTTGATTTACAACGCCTCGGTTTCCGCGGATCGACAGACCCAGATTACGGAGGAGTTTCTCCGCTTTTTTCAGCCAGTCGTGAACGCCATCAGCGGGGGAGAGCGCCATGTCACAAAGAACTGAGATAACGGCCCAGCCGGCGACTGTCGTGCCGGTCCTCGCCTCCGACCTCACGGCTCCGGAAGTCCGCGAGCCGCCGAACCTGCTCAAGCAGGTCCACGCTCTGCTCCGGGGTCGCTACTGGCTCGCCATCACGCTGGCGGCGCTGGGGGCGGTCGGCGGCGCGCTGATCGGCCACAACCTGAAGGATCTCGAGTACGAGAGCACCGGGCTGATCCGTGTGGAGCCATACCTGCCGCGCATCCTCTACGAGGACGATCAGAACGGCATCATGCCCATGTACGACGCGTTCGTCGCCACCCAGGTGGAGCTCATCAAGAGCCAGCGGGTGGTCGATCTTGCCATGCAGGATCCGGACTGGGCGGCACTTGGCCGCGGTCTGGCGCCGGCACAGGTGGTGGCCTTCCGGGGAAGCCTGGAAGTTACCCGTCCCAAGGGCACGCCGCTCATCGTCGTGGCCTTCCGGGATAGGGACCCGGAAGCGGCGCGCATCGCCGTTGAATCGGTCATTTCGGCATACGAGCGTCTGGAGGCCGGCACCGACGAGACCGCTCAGCGCATCGAGATCCTCGAACGCCGCAGAACGGCACTCGCCAACGAGCTCAAGGCGATCAACGACAGCATCTTCCAGATCGCCAACGAGCTGGGATCCGGGGCCTTGGAAACGATCTACGAGTTCAAGCTGAGCGAGCTGAACAAGCTCGAGTCTGAGCTGCGGCGTGCCGAGCTCGACTTGGCGGTAGCGCGGGGCGCTGCGAACGACGCCACCGAAGCCGCCGGATCCGTTCGGGCGTCCTCGTACGCGCCTGACAGTCCCGAGGCCCTTGCGATGCGCGTGCCCGAGATCCGGCAATTGCTGGACTCGCGGCGCAGCCTCGAGCGGCAGCTCCGCGTCGATCGCGAGCGCCTTGGCCCCACCCACGCCCGCATCACCGGCCTTGAATCGCAGCTGGCCGTTATTGACGAGCAGCTCGATGAGGCCGTGCAGATCTACAAGAGCTTCGGTTTCGCCGAGGGCTCTCCGGTCGGCGATGGGGGGCTGACTCTGGCCCAGCTCGAAGCGCGTGAGCGCAACGTCCGCACGCTCTTCGAGCAGGCCCAGGCAGAGACGCAGGACCTCGGTCGTAAGACCGTCCAGGTCGAAAGCCTCCGGAGCCAGGCGAATGAGAAGAAGACGCTCCTCGAGGAAACGCGCCGCCGCCTCGAAGCAATCACCCTCGAGCAGAACATCGGCGGACGCATCTTTATCGAGAGCACCGGCGATCGCCCCCTGGCGCCCGCAGAAGACAAGCGCCGGCAGTTCGCCGCGGCGGGCGCCATGGGGCTGGGTGGGGCAGGGGTCGGGCTCATCCTGCTCCTGGGCCTCATCGACCGCCGGATTCGGGGCATCTCGGACATGGAAGCCGGGGTCGCCCATTCCCGTCTTCTGGGCGTCCTGCCGCATCTGCCGGACGAGCGGGCCGATCCCGAGCAGGCGCTGACCGCAGCTCATGCCGTGCATCAGATCCGCACCAGCCTCCACGGGCGTCATCGGGCGGATGCCAGGCAGGTGTTCACGGTCACCAGCCCGTCTCCGGGCTCCGGGAAGACCAGCCTTACCCTGGCCCTGGGCCTCTCCTTCGCCGCGAGCCGCTCGCGGACTCTCCTGATCGATTGCGACTTCATCGGCGGCGGACTTACCTCCAAGATGAAAAAGATCACACGCCGCCGGCTCGGGCACATTCTGCGGCGGGAAGGCGTCATCACGACGGCGCAGCTCGTGGAGGCTCTGAAGGCGCGGGCGCGCGATCAGGAGCTTCTCGGCGAGACGCTTGTCCGGATTGGCCACGCCACGCAGCAGGAGGTCGACGCAGCGCTCGAAACGCAGCGGCAGTCGCTTGTTGGCCTCCGCGAGGCGATGCTCGGCGACCCTCCCCAGGAGTGCTTCACGGAGACCGGAACGCGTGGCCTCTATCTCATGCCGCTTGGCACCGCCGCACGGCAGCACATTGGCGAGCTCTCGTATCCCGCGCTCCTTTCCGTCATTGAGCAGCTTCGGCGATGGTTTGATGTGATCATCATCGATACAGGACCCATCCTCGGCAGCCTGGAGGCATCGGTCGCCGCGCTCGTGGCCGACGAAGTCGTCCTCACGGTCGCCCGCGGCGAGGATCGCGCAAAGGTCCAGCGCTCCCTGGAACAGCTCTCCAACTGCGGCGCCACCCTCGCCGGTGTGGTGCTGAACCGCGCGAATATGCCCGACGTCATGGCATCGGGCTTCAGCTCCTCGATGAGCCGCCGCGCGGATGAGCAGGAGCCTCATCTCCCCGAGCACCTGCCCATCGTCGATCACAAGAGCCTGCGCCTTGGGCCTATCGGGAGTGCCGTCGCCGCGCTGTCGGCCTTCACCGGTCGTGACCGCGACCTCTGATCTTCGACGCTAGTCCGTTTGTCGTACAGATGCTTCGAGCATCACCCAGCGCTCAGTCTGTAACCCCCGACTTTCCAACCCTTTGGGGGCTGGATCCGGTCGAGTTGCATGATCGCTTCTGGGCGGCACGCTCGGTGTGCGTGGTTCGCCCCGGCTCCAGCAACCCGCTGCCCCGCAAGGCTGACCTTTACATGCTGACCGACGTGCGGACGCTGACGCTCTTCCGCCTCAGCCCGATCGTCGAAAAGCTCTTCTGGGCGCGGCCGGCGGTGATCTTCGTCCGCTTCAAGCACCGCCGACACGAGGAGTATCGGGAAAGTGTCATCACCGACGCGGAAGGACGCTTTCAGCGTTTTGCGCGGCACTACGACTGCGACCAGGTGCAGGTGGCTCGCATCGCGCTGACCCGCGACCGTCGGATTGCGGAGCTTTGGCAGGAGACCGATGGCTCCCCGTCAATGTGGCGCAGCCTCCGGCAACAGACCCGAGGAAAGCGCCGCCAGGCCCTGGTCGCCGACGGCAGCTTCTACGACCGCTCTTCCGCAGACGACCTAGACCGGCTCGTGGCGAATCTCATAACCCAGTGGCCCTATCCCGCTGCCACGATCGAGGGTATTCGCGAGATCCAGGATGGCGTCTGGGCCAACGGCTCGCACCGCGTCCCGCCGGGTACGCTCTTTCTCGGCCCTGCCTGGATCGGCGCCGGGCGCTCCATCAGCCCCGGCGAGACGGTGTTAGGCCCCGCGGCTCTGTGGGACGATGCCACACAACGGCCCGATCCGAACGGGATGCGCTGGGACCAGCTCGATCCCACCGTCCCGCAGCCGCGGCGGATCGAGCCGCGCCAGGTGGCGCCCTGGCGTCGGCGTTCCAAGCGCTGTTTCGACATCGTTTTCGCCCTGGCGGCGCTGCTGGTCACCCTTCCGTTGTATCCGTTCATCATGTTGGCCATATGGCTGGAGGATGGGGGACCGTTCATCTTCGCCCACAAGCGGGAAACGCTCGGCGGACGCGAGTTCCCATGCCTGAAGTTCCGGTCGATGCGCAAGGATGCCGATCGCATCAAGGCCCAGCTCCTGCAGAAGAATCAGTCAGACGGCCCGCAGTTCTTCATCGAACAGGACCCGCGCGTCACCCGGGTTGGCCGCTTCCTTCGCAGGACCAATCTGGACGAGATCCCACAATTCATCAACGTCCTGATCGGGCATATGTCCGTGGTGGGCCCCCGGCCCAGCCCGCGCTCCGAGAACCAGTGCTGCCCACCCTGGCGGGAGGCCCGCTTGAGCGTTCGGCCAGGAATTACCGGGTTGTGGCAGGTGAGCCGCACACGTCGCGAGGGTCTTGACTTCCAGGAGTGGATCCAGTTCGACGTTGAATACGTCGAGCGTGCCGGCTGGCGGCTGGACCTGCTGATCATCTGTAAAACGATCCGCCTGCTGGTCGGCCGCTAGAAAAATCATCGCTATGTCTGTTCGTAAGAAGCGAAGAAAGCGTCTGTTCCTTTCCCTAGCCGCCGCGGCGGCGCTGGTGCTGCTGGCGGCTGTAGGCTACGCGCTGCGCGACCGCCACCTGGAACAGCGCGCCCTGGCCGGGAGGGATGCGGGGATGCAGCTGCTTGAGGCGGGCGACTACCACGGCGCGATGCACAGTATCGGGCCATACGCGCGCCGGCATCCGGACGACGCGGACGTGCTTTTCCATTACGCGGTTGCCCGGGAGCATGTCGCCGAGCCCAACAACAAGCATCTCTCGGATGCCATGGGGCTTTATCGGCGCGTGCTCAGCCTTCAGCCGCAGCATGTGGGGGCATCCGACCGCCTGCTGGATCTCTATCGCCGCTCCGGGTTCACTACCGAGACGCTGGAGCTCAGTGACCGCATCCTTCATGTCGATCCTGAGCATCGCAACGCCGTCCGGGCCCGGGTGGAGGTCCGGTTCCGGCAACGGAAGTTTGTGGATGCTGAGCGCGATGCCCTGCGACTCGCCGAGCTGGATCCGACCGACATCGAGTCTCAGGTGATCCTCCTGGAAGTGCTGCGGAACCTGCCAGGCGGCTCCGAGCGCCTCCTGCAGCGAGCCCAGTCGCTGCGCGAGGAACACCCGGGAGATGTCCGGTTCGACGTCCTCCAGAGCGTCGCCTTCAGCCTCGCCGGCAACATCGAGGAGGCCGCACGCTGGGCTCAGCAGGCCGCCGCCAGCCCCATGCCCGACGAGGCCACGCTCCGGCTCCTGGTCGAACGATGCGACCGCTTGGGCCTTTTCACCGAGTCCCTGCGTCTGCTCGAGGATGCCGCCGAGGAGCAGAAGGCCGCCCCTGAGGTGGCAGCCACTTTGGCCGCACGGCTTTATGAGCTGGGCCGGTATGAGGAGGTCCTGGACCTCCGGGCAAAAGGCGACTCGGGACACCTTGACGTGCTCCGCTGCCTGGCTCTCATTGAATTGAAGCGTTTCGACGAGGCCCGCGCCGCCGTCGCGGGCCTGACCGCAAAGTCCCGCGCAGGCGACTCGGATCCGGCCATTGTCTGGAAACCTGTCCTGGAGTTGCTGTGCGACGGTGACGCGGCCGACCCCGTGGCCCTCGCAGGGGCCTGCCGCGCCGCCCTCGATCTGCGGCCGCGTGGCCCGCACCTGCGGATGGTCAGTGCCGAGGCCTTCGCCGCCATCGGGGAAGGCAGTGAGTTCGTTCAGACGGCCCAGGAGGCCGCTCTGCTGGCCCCCGCATGGTCACGCCCGCTCGTCCGCCTGGCGGAGGTCTCACTGGCTACCGGTCACTGGTCCTCCGCGATCGATCTGGCGCAGGCAGCCCTGGCTCGTAACCCAGACGACGTCCAGCCCCTGTATGTCATCGCCGCCGCCCGGGCGCAGCAGGCCGGCGCC
>JBGTBZ010000073.1:0-6356 GCA_041749155.1 Phycisphaerae bacterium | reverse complement strand
CGCAGCCGCTTGTTCCCCGCCGCGGCGGCGCTGGCGGCCTTGAAATCCAGCACCGCCGCCGAGCGCAACGCCGCCGCGGGCGCCACCTGGTGCTCCAACGGTAATGTCGAGGTTGGCGGAGTGCCGAGCGTCATGCCCCTTCCTCCAGGGAGCCCAGCGGCAGCCCCATCGCCTCCGCGATCAGCTCCGCCGCGTGGACGACGCGTGTATCGACGCCCGCCCGGCGGCACATCCCCGCGATGTTCATGCTGCACCCTGCGTCGTTGCAGATCGTTGTGCCGGCGCCGGTGTCGCGAATGTTCTGCACCTTGTCCTCCACCATCGCCCCAGAGATATGCGGCAGCTTCAGGGCAAAAGTCCCGCCGAAGCCGCAGCACTGCTCAGTCTTGCTCAAAGGGACGAAATCAACGTTGCCGATCGACTTGAGGAAGCGCGCCGGCTCATCCCGGATGCCTAGGGTGCGCAGGTGGCAGGTGTAGTGGTAGGTCAGCTTTCTCGGCTCGGGCAGGCGCCATGCCGCAGGATTGAATCCCGCGGTCTTCTCCAGGAACTCGAGGAACTCAAAAGTCCTGGCCCCCACGCGCCGGGCTCGATCCAGCCACGGCCCATCCCTTTCCAGCACCTCCGGAAAGTGATGCCGCACCACCGCGCAGCACGACCCCGACGGCGTCACGATCCGCTCGTAGGGCTCAAAGATCTCGATGAACCGCCTGGCCAGCCGCGCCGCATCCAGCTCCAACCCGTTGTTGAAAAACGGTTGCCCGCAGCAGGTCTGCTCTCGCGGGAAGTCGACACGCCAACCGAGCTTCTCCAGCACCTTCACCACCGCCACACCCACGCGCGGGTAAAAATGGTCGGTCAGGCACGTGATGAAAAGGGCGACGGTTCGATCGGCCATGGGATCAGCTCCAGCCTACACGGCGGGCGCCGGAAGTTCCTGCTGGAGCTCCAGCAGCGGGCGGAACAGGTCGCCCATCTCGCTGCACCGCTTGATCGCCAGCTTGGGGGTGGGCACGGGCAGGGACTTGGGCTTTGCCACCTCCTCCCAGGTCAGCGGCATGGAAACACGCGGCTCCTGGGTCCCGCGAAGCGTGTAGACGCAGGCGGTCGTCTTCTGCTGGTCGTTCTGGCTCCAATCGATGAACACCTTTCCCCCGCGCAGGCTCTTGCTCATGCTGGCGGTGATGCCCTTGGGGTCCTGGCGCTGCATCAGCGTGGCGATGGCCCTGGAAAAGTGCTTGGTGTCGTCGAAAGTGGTCCCCGGCGTGTTCAGCGGCACGTACATGTGCATTCCCTTGCCTCCGGAGAGCTTAATGAACGACTCCAGCCCCAGCGCCTTGAGCATCTCCCGCAGCCGAACCGCGACGGCGGCGCAGTCCGGAAGGCCGGCGGGGGCGCCAGGGTCAAGGTCGAACACCATCGTCGAAGGATTGTCGTTGCTCGCCGCTAGCGCCAGGGGCACGTGCAGTTCGATCGCCGCCAGGTTCGCCGTCCAGAGCAGCGATGACAAGTCGTTGATGACGCAGTAGTTAACGCGCTTCCCGCTCGAGTGCTCCACCTCCGCCGTCGCGATCCATTCCGGGGCGTGGCTCGGGCAGCGCTTTTCAAAGAAAACCTCCCCGTTCACGCCGTCCGGGTAGCGCTTCAGCGTCACCGCACGCCCGCGCAGATGGGGCAGCATGCACTGGGCGATCTGCGTGCAATAGTCGATGAAATCGGCCTTCGTGAAGCCGCTGGGGAAGAGCGGCTTGTCCAGGTTCGTGAACTTCGGCTTCTTCCCCACCAGCGACAACGCCCCCGGCGGAAGCTCAGCAGACAGGGCCGGCCTCGCGGCAGCGCCTTTCTTCGACGTTTTGCTCGACTTGCCAGTACCCGCCGCACGCTTGTGCTGAGCCTCCTGGATCGTCCGCTTAAAAAGCGCCGCCGTCTCCCCGCTCTTCACCGGTGGGGTTTTGAGCCACTTCGGGGGCACGCCATGCTCCGCAAGCACGTCCGCCAGGCTCCCCCAGGTCTTGACGCTCTGGGGGGCCAGCGAGAGCACATCCACGTCGCCCGACCAGGCGTCGCGGTGCTTGATCAGCAGCCAGCTCTCCTGCTCCCCTTCCGCCTGCTTCATCCGCACCATCACCCATGAGCCCTTCAGCTTGACGCCCTCGAGAGCGATCTTCAGCTCCCCGCCTGCCAGGGCCTCTTCGACGGGTGGATTCTCGCAAGTCCAGGTCCCCTTGTCCCAGAGCATCACGATGCCGGCGCCATAGCCGTCGGGGATAACGCCCTCGAAGTTGCCGTAGTCCAGTGGATGATCCTCCGTCCGCACCGCCTGGCGCTTTTCCGCCGGGTTCAGGCTCGGCCCCTTCGGCACCGCCCACGACAGCAGCACGCCTTGGTGCTCCAGGCGAAAGTCGTAGTGCAGCCGCCGTGCCAGGTGCTGCTGGACGCAGAACGCCAGCGCCCGCTCACCCGGCTTGGGCGTGTGCTTGCCGGCAGGCTCCGGCGACTTCTCAAAGTCGCGCTTGCCGCGATAGGTCTTGAGGCGATCGCCATCCTTGCCCGTTGACCCCTTCGCCCGTGGCATGCCCGAGAGGATAACCGATCGCCCCGGGTTGGCTGCGTCGCTACGCGGCGCAAGCGATGAGGCCCGCAAAGGCCTTACAGAGCCCCCGGGTTCGCTTATAGGACGCCGTCGGGGCGCCAAAGGGATGCTTGTCCCCGGGCCTCCCGCTAGAGTATTTTCAAGCTCCCGCCCGCCGGCGCTCGAATTCCCTTAGCCGGCTTTGACCCCGCTTCCAAGGACGGACAAGCAAAGCCCGGGCTTTGGCCCTGGAGGTTTGATATGGCTGCCCGCTCCGTCTGGAAGGGCCACGTTCGGTTCTCCCTCGTCACCATCCCGGTAAAGGCCTACACAGGCACTGCCACCGGCGGGGGACGCATCCACCTCAACCAGCTTCACGGCAACCTGCCGTCGGGCGAGGAATGCGGTGCGCGCATCCGCTACATGAAGTACTGCCCCACCCACGGCGAGGTCCCCGGCAACGAGATCGTCAGCGGATACCAGGTCGCCAAGGACCAGTACGTCGTCATCGACCCGGCGGAGGTGGACAAGCTGCGCCCCGCCAATGAGCGGGCAATCAGCATCGAGGCCTTTCTCGAAGGGGACGCCATCGAGCCGCGTTACTTCAACGGCAAGACTTACTACCTCGTCCCGGACGGAATGGCCGGCAAGCGCTCCTACGCGCTGCTCGTGCGCCTGATGAGCGAAGAGAACAAGATCGCCTTCGCCCAGGGCGTTTTTCAAAACCGTGAGCAGATCATGGCCCTGCGGGCTCGCGGCGGCCTGCTGGTGGCCAACTTCCTCTCCTACGCCGATGAGCTGAAGGACCCGGCGGAGTTCGAGGGGGAGGTGCCCGAGGTCGAGGTTCCCAAGCAGGAGATGGCCATCGCCAAGACGCTGGTGGCCCAGCTCACCCCCGAGGAGTTCGACATCTCCGCCTACAAGGACCGCTACGAGGAGCGGCTGCAGCAGCTCATCGAGGCGAAGGTGGCCGGCGAGGAGGTCGTCGCCGCCCCCGAGGAGGAGCCTGCACCGGTCATCAACCTCATGGAGGCCCTCCAGAAGAGCCTCCAGGAAGCCCAGGCGGCCGCCAAGCCCGCCAAGCAGGTGGCGCCCGGTACCGCCGGCAAGAAGGCCGCCCGCAAGCGCAAGTCTTCCTGACACCGGCCGGGGATAACGCAAGGGCGCGATCTGCGGTTCCGTAAACTCAAGCGTGGCGAACTCGCCAAAGCTGCCGGAGACCATCGCCCCCATGCTCGCAAAGCTCGGGGAGCCGTTCGATGCGCCCGATTTCCTCTACGAGATTAAGTGGGACGGCACCCGCGCCATTTGCTTTCGCGACGCCGGCGACACGTATCGCCTGCAAAACCGCAAACATCGCCCGCAGACCGAGCGCTACCCAGAGCTCCAGTGCCTTGGCGCCCTCCCCCCGGGCTGCGTGATCGACGGGGAGATCGTCATTTTCAAGGATGGCAAGCCCAGCTTCGAAGGGATGCTCAAGCGCGAGCAGGCCGCCGGCCCGCGCAAAGTCGCCGCCGCCATGCGCGGGTGGCCGGCCAGCTACGTCGTCTTCGACTTGCTATACACCGACTACCGACCGATCATGAACCGCCCCTGCAGCGAGCGGCGAGACCGGCTGCGGGAGGTTGTCGCCGGGCTGGCGGCTCCCTGTGTCGTCATGAGCGAGGGAGTCGTGGGCACGGGAATCGCCTATTACGAGCAGGCGGTGGCCATGGAGCTGGAGGGGATCGTCGCCAAGCGGCTCTCGAGCCCTTACCTGCCGGGCCAGCGGACCGACCACTGGATCAAGTGCAAGCGGCGGCAGGAGATTGTCTGCGCGATCATCGGCTACCAGGTCAGCGACGATGGCCACGATCTGCGCAGCCTGGTCATCGCCGGCCAGGTCGGGGGCAACCTGCAATGTTTGGGCAAGGTCGGCAGCGGGCTCAACGAGCGGATGCGGCGCGAACTCCTGCCGCGGCTCAAGCGGCTCCAGCAGGCCCGCCCCGCCGTTCCCTGCGATCTGAAGGGGATATGGCTCCGGCCCTCGCTCTTCTGTAAAGTGTCGTACCTGGAGGTGACGGGGGCCGGCCAGCTACGGGCGCCGGTCTTCCACGAGCTGATCGAAACGGACTCGGTCACAGCAAGCGAGGCGGAATGAAGCTCGGCACAGATGCCACAACCTCGCCGCCAGGGCTGGCGGCGCTGATCGAAGGGGGAACCGTCGCCTACGTCGGGCGCCTGGGCGAGGTCACCCCCCAGCAGCTCGCCGACGCCATCGAGACGCTCGGCGGTCGGCTTGTCCCCAGCAGGGCGGGGGAGCCGGTGGATGTGCTGGTCATCGGCGAGGGAGAGCTGCCCCTGACGCACGAGGGGGACCCGGCCCTGCCGCTGCCGCGGTCCGCGCAGACGCGAATCGTCTCCGAAACCGAGTTCCTGCAGGAGCTTAAGCTGGCCGCCGACGAGGATGCCCCGGTTCGGCTATTCTCGCTGGACGCCCTGGCAAAGCTCCTGCACGAGCCCATGTCGCGCCTCACGGCCTGGTACAAGGCCGGGCTCATCCGGCCATCCGTCGTGCAGCACGGCATCCCGCGCTTCGAGTTCCGCCAGGCCGCCGCCGCGAGGATGCTGGCCTCGCTGACGGCGGCGGGCATCAGCCCCGCGAAGATCCGCCAGAGCCTCGAGCAGCTCAAGCGCTGGCTGCCGGACGTTCAGCAGCCGCTCGAGCAGCTTGACGTGCTGGAGCGCGCCGGCTCACTCCTGGTGCGGCTGGAGGAAGGGGAGATCGCCGAGCTCGACGGCCAGCTCCAACTGCCCTACGAGGGCGACCAGGACATCCCGCCGCCGATGCAGCTTCGCCTCGTCGCCGGGCCCCGAGACGCCGCGGACTGGCATGCCCAGGGCATCGACCAGGAACGCCACGGCCTGCTCGAGCAGGCGGAGGATTCGTATCGCCACGCCCTGCGCGAGGGCGGGCCGGCGGCGGAAGTTTGTTTTGATCTGGCGCACTGCCTTCAGGCGCAGGGCAAGCACCTTCAGTCATTGGAGCGATACCTGCAGGTGATCGAGATCGACCCGGGGCATTGCGACGGCTGGAACAACATGGGCGTCGTGCTGGTCGAGCTGGAGCGAGTGCAGCCGGCCTGCGACGCGTTTCGCGAAGCCCTGCGGATCGACCCGCAGTCAGCGCGAGCACATTACAACCTGGCGGACGCGCTGGAGGCGATCGGCCAGCGTCCGCGTGCCCTGGAGCATTGGCGGGCCTATGTGAAGCTGGCGCCCGGGCCCGACATCTGGGCGGACCACGCTCGTCGCCGGCTCGCGGAGGGGTAGGCGATCTTTCTGGGCCTTGGCGCGCATTTGTAGCGCCGCCGGCGCACCGCGGAGTTAGGGAGAGCGGAGGTGACCTCTGCCTGAAAAACGCCCTTTGCGGCGCTGAAACGGCGATCCGAGGCGTCATGATCGCCGTCGCGTGCAAAAACGCGCACCAGAACCTCACGAAACTGCGCAGGATTTTTACGCTTCCATGCCCACCCAGACTGAATCATCCAAGGCGGTCACCCTGCACGGCGGACCACTGTCGATCAAGGACGTGGTGGACGTGGCGCGCGACGGATCGCCCGTGGGGGTTGGTGCGGAAGCGCGGCGCCTGCTGGAGGCGTCGCGAGCCTCGCTCGAAAGCGCAATCGCTGCCGGGGAAACGGTTTACGGGGTGAATACCGGCTTTGGCTCGCTGTCGAACAAGCGCATCGAGGGCGACCAGCTACGCGAGGTGCAGACCAACCTGCTGCGCAGCCACGCCGCC
>JBGTBZ010000072.1:0-2582 GCA_041749155.1 Phycisphaerae bacterium | reverse complement strand
GCACAGGCTCCGGCGGAAGCGGCGACAAACGCGCGGCGGGTGTGGATGGGCATTGTGACTCCAAGAGAAGCACCCCGCCCACCAGCGCAAGTTACTTCAGCTTCGCCTCAAGTGCGATCGGCACGCTCGTCAGCGCCTTGCTTACGGGGCAGCCGGCCTTGGCGCCCTCGGCCGCCTTCTGAAACGCGGCGGCGTCCATGCCGGGGACGTCGCCCTCGGTCTCGAGGCGGATTTTCGTGATGCCAAAGCCCTCGCCGACCTTGTCGAAGCTGACATTGGCCTTGGTGCGAAGCTGCTTCGCAGGGTTGCCGGCGCTGGCCAGGGCATGGGCGAGGGCCATGTTGAAACATCCGGCATGGGCGGCAGCGATGAGCTCCTCGGGATTCGTCGCGGAGCCGGACTCGGCGCGGCTTTTCCAGTTGTAATCGGCGTCGATGGCGCCGGTGGCGGTCTTGAGATGGCCGGAGCCTTCCATGAGCGATCCGTTCCATACGGCGTCGGCGGTGCGTGTGGGCATAGGTGAAGGGTAGCCGCCAGGAGGCCGTTTCGGTACCCTCATCTTCAACATGCCCGCCATGACCGGCTTCTGCGGATGGCTAGCGATGCTTGCACTGTTCGCGTGCGCTGTCGGCTGCGAGCATGAGCCCGCGCCGGCCGGGCAGCATCAAGCACAAGCGCCCCAGGCCGCTCACGACGTTTTCGTCCTGATGATCGAAGGGGGCGAGCCGATCCGCAATCCGACGGACGACCAGATCCGCCGGCAGCTCTCTTCGCGCGCGACGGAGTCCGATGAACCGACATTCGCAATCTTGGCCCGTGAAGAGATGACGTACGTGCAGGTTGCCTTGGAAGCCGATGCGGGCTTCGTGCTGGAATACCAGGAGGGCGAGCTTGCTCGGCACTTCCAATCGGATCGCCGGGATCTGAGGCTCGAGGAAGTCATCGAGGCATTCATCGCTTACCGCGATGGGACGGTCGACTGGAGCCGTTACGGGTCGTGGTCGCGCCTGGAGCTTTTGAACGATCCATGAGGCGCTGGCCTTTACGTCTCAGCCCCCTGCCGCCTTTGCGGGGTAGCCCATGTCCTTCAGCTCCGCCACAAGCCGGTCGCGGTGGTCGCCCTGGAGCTCAAAGCCATCCTCGCGAACAGTCCCGCCAACGCCGTAGGCGGCCTGGAGCCGCTTGAGCAGCCCCGCCAGGTCGCTGGCGGCGGGGTCGAGGCCGGCGACGACGGTCGTCCACTTCCCGCGGCGTTTCTCGCGAAGGACGCGGGCTGGCTGGTCGCGCGGGAGCAAGACGTCGCCAGCGGCGTTGCGTGGGCAGGCGCATTCCGCTAGAGATTTGCCGCAGCGCTGGCAGGTGACGGGCCGCTGAAGGGGCGTGCCATCGAAGAGTCCGGACATGCCCGAGGTTAGCCGATCGGACTACGCGGGTCGTTCCAGAGCCGCCCGATCCCATCGCGCCGCGGCGGCGCCGGCGGCGTAGGTGCATTGAAGGAAGTCCATAATCACGCCCGCCGGGTCGGGCGACCGGCGGACGGCGTCGTAATCGAGCAGGTACTCGCCGAACTTCTCGGAGTAGGCCGCCACGGGCTGGACCTTTGCCTGCCTGAACCCCGCGGGCTCGGGCACGGCATAGGCGTAGAAAACCGGGTTCTCGAGGCGTCCGCCGCTGGGCCAGTCCCCGCCGGGCCAGAAGCCGTGGCTGATCACCTCGTGCGAGTAGGCATCCCCCATGACCCTGTCCGCCGGCGGCGTGGGGTTGGGCCGGCCGGAGAACCGCGTGACCGCCAGGTCGAAGGCGCCCCAGAAGAAGTGTACCGGGCTGCTCTTTCCGATGAAGCGACCGCGAAACTCGTTGAAGATCGCATCGACGCTAACCAGGATGCGATGCACGCGCGCCGCGGCGTCGCTGTCGTAGGCCTTGTGCACATCGTCGCGGTCGAAGCGGATGGGGGAGGGCACCTCGACGGGGATCGGCCAGATTTTGACGGGCAGGCGCATGTCGCGCAGCGTCTGCATCACCTGCTCGTAAAAGCGGGCGACGGTCATGGACTTTAGCGGAAGCTCGCGCCGCGTTCCATCGCTGGCGGCGATGACGAGCTGGTGGTCGATGAAGTCGAAGTCGATGCGGAACTGCCGATCGCCGTGGGGCATGGGGCCGGTCGTGAGTCCCGGTGGCGAGACATAGAGCGGCACCTGCCAGCAGTGGTTGAGATAGGGCGCACAGGCGAGGCGAATCTTGCCGACGACCTGCGTCCACATGTGCAGGGTGCCGTAGGTATCCTGCCAGTCGGCAAAGGGCAGCGCTGGCCATAGATGGTCGTTTTCGCTGGGGGTCACGAAGGGAGCTTAACCGCGTCCCCCACCCGCCGCGAGACCAACGAGCGGCGGCGCGCCATCTCCCGACCAAGCGACCTCGCCGTCTTGATCCAATCGCTTTCGTGGCTCGCGACAGTGCCGCCGGTATATTGCCCGACGCTTGGACCCCCTCGACCCGATCAACCCCGATGCCCCTCCCCCGCCCCCGCGCGTGCTGGGGCCAGTGGATGCAACCTGCGTCGTCATCGGCGCGATCATCGG
>JBGTBZ010000071.1:0-4432 GCA_041749155.1 Phycisphaerae bacterium | reverse complement strand
GGCGGGGGCGGCGTTGAGGATGAACCGCTTCCCGGCGGCCGCTGCGAGGGCGGCGGCGCGTTCGACGGCGTTTACCGGCACTTCCAAGACCGCGAGCGTGTCGGCGGCACTGGAAATGGCGTCCGTGGCGGTGTCGATGTGCTGGGGCGAGAGGGCGGCGTTGGCGCCGGAGGCGACGACGATGGTGTTTTCGCCGGCAGGGTCGGTGGTGATGAGGGCGACGCCGGTGGGGGCCTCGCGTAGGGCATGAACGTGATCGACCCCTACGCCATCCTGTCGCAGCGCGGCGAGCATGGATTGGCCGAAGGCATCTCCGCCGACTGCGCCGACCATCTCGACCTCCGCCCCTAGCCGCCGCGCCGCGACGGCCTGATTGGCCCCCTTTCCGCCCGGGTGCTGCTCAAAGGAGCCCCCGATGACCGTCTCCCCCGCGGCGGGGAGGCGGGGGGAGCGGACGACGAGGTCCATGTTGATCGAGCCGACGATGCAGACGCGGCCTGCTTGTCGCGTGAGTTCCAAGCTCTAGTCCTCCTGCTTGGAATCCCCGCGCGCGAAGATGCTGGCGACATAGTTCAGCACATCGGTGGCGCTGGCCTCGTTGTAGCCGAAGTACTTAATCAGCCGCTGCTTGACGACGTCGATCTTCTGCTGCGTCTCGTCGTCCACAACGCTGGAAACCAGGTTCTTCAGCTTGATCGTGTCGCGCTGGTCCTCGAAGAGCTTGAGCTCAAGCGCCTTGAGCAGGCGGGCGTTGGTGTGAAACTCGAACTTCTTGCCGTCCAGCGCCAGGGCCCCGATGTAGTTCATGATCTCCTGGCGGAAGTCGTCCTTGCGCGAGTCGGGGATGTCGATCTTGCTCTCGATGGAGCGCATCAGCCGCTCGTCCGGCTCCTCGTCTTTACCGGTGTAGCGATTGCGCACCTTCTCGTGCTGCGTGTAGGCCCGGACATTCTCGATGTAGTTGGTGGCCAGTCGCTTGATGGCGTCCTCGTCGGCGCTGATGGCCCGCTGCACCTCGCCCTTGATGATGTCCTCGTACTCATCCTTCACGAAGCTGAGCAGCTCGCGATACTCCTTCTTCAGCTCTTCGTCGGTGATAAGCGAGTGATGGGTCATGCCCGCCTCCAGCTCGTTCATGACCATGAACGGGTTGATCATCCGGTCTTCCTGCGCCTGGTGGCTGACCAGCGTGTTGCTGACCTTGTCCTGGATGTAGCGGGGGCTGATGCCGGTCATCCCCTCGCGCGGGGCTTCCTCCTTCAGCTCCTTGATGCTCTCCTCCGTGAAGCCGGGGATGCTCTTGCCGTTGTAGAGCTTGAGCTTCTGCATCCTGGTGATGCCCGCCTTCTTCGGCTCCGCCAGCCGCGTCAGCACGGCCCACATGGCGGCCACCTCGATCGTGTGCGGGGCGATGTGGATCCCGCGGATGCGCTCGGGGCCGAAGTCCTTCTCGTAGATGCGGATCTCGTCGTCCAGGCGCGTGTTGTAGGGCACGTCGATCTTGATGGTGCGGTCGCGGAACGCTTCCATCATCTCGTTGCCCTGGAGGCGCTTGTATTCCGGCTCGTTCGTGTGGCCGAGAATCACCTCGTCGATGAAGGTCTGGGCAAACTTCTTGGGCTTGATGACCCGCTCCTGCGACGCTGTCAGAAGGTCATACAGGAACGCCACGTCCAGCTTCAGGATCTCGATGAACTCCACGATCCCGCGGGTGGCGACGTTCAGCTCGCCGTCGAAGTTGAAGGCCCGCGGATCCGAATCCGAGCCGTATTCGGCGATCTTGCGGTAGTTGATGTCGCCGGTCAGCTCGGTCGAATCCTGATTCTTCTCGTCCTTGGGCTGGAAGGTGCCGATGCCGACGCGATTCGTCTCCGACAGGATCAGCCGCTGGACGCTGACGTGATCCATCGCCTTGTTCCAGTCGCCGTCGTACAGCTCAACGAGGTCCTTAAACACCTTGCGGCAGAAGGGGCAGACATCGCCGTAAAGGCGGATCTTGTGCCCGTCGTCGCGGTGCTCGTTGAGGGCGCGAAGGACCTCGGGCTTGGCCTCGTCAGGCAGGAGCAGCAGCGGCTCCTCGTGCATCGGGCAGGGCTCGATCATGTCCGGATCCCCGTCGCTCCCCCCCACGAACTTCGCGGGAATGCGCCAGGAATAGGTGTACAGCCGGCCCGCCTCCGTCTTGCTGTAGGCGGCCAGGCCCTTCTTCAGCAGCCGGGCGATGGTGCTCTTGCTGGAGCCCACAGGCCCGTGCAGCAGCAGGATGCGCCGCTCGGTGCCGTACCCCTGCGCCGCGGACTTGAAGAAGTCCACGAGCTGCATGAGCGGCCTCTCGAGGCCGTAGATGCCATCGGCGCCGTGCTCGATGGGGTCGTCGAAAAACTTGTACTTGGTGATCTCCTCCTTGAAGAGCGTCTTCTGCTCCGTGCCGTAGGAGAGGATCATGTCGAACACGCGCTGAAAAGCGTTGCGCGCCACCAGGGGATCCTTGTGGACAATCTGCAGGTAATCCCAGAACGAGCCCTCCCAGTTCTGGCTCTGGAAACGCTCACGGTTCAGGTTGCGGCCGATCAGCGCGCGCAGGTCCATCCCCCCCGCGCCGTCTGCGGCGGGGGAGCCTTCGGTACGCCTCGTGTCTCGCTGCGTGTCCTGCGTCATGATGCCACCTCCACAAGCTTTGCCGCGCCGGCCAGCGCCCACTCGCCGAACCAGGGCGGACTTTGTTTCATCGGGCATTCCCGTTGCCCGGTCATCGACAATTATGCGATTTGCACCCCCAAACCCCTCCGGGGCGGGAGTCCCCGCGGGAGCAGACACCGGCGCCGCCCGCAAGGTTGTACGACGCCACGAGCGCACGGGATCGCGGCTCGACCCGTCGATCGGCACTGCTCCGGGCCCCTGGGGGGCCGGCCTTCGATGCCAAAGAGCCCTTTTGCGACTCAAAATGTGCCCGCGGCGCGCACAAACCGCACACGCGAAGCACCTGCTGCTCGAATCTTATCGGCCCGCGCGGCGCGATCAACCGGCGAAAACCTAGCTCTGTACCAGCGGCGCGGGATCAAAACGCCCGCCCAGGATGCGGGCGCAGGTCTGTGGATCCGTGTCAAGCCACTGCTGCAGCACCCCGGAATAGCAGCTCCGGAAGTCGATGTTGTACTTCAGGTCCCCGCGATCCAGGTCCGTCAGGGACGGGTGATTGCCAAGGATACCCGCCTTCACGTGCTTGTGGTGCCCGAAGAAGAACATCGGGGCCGCCGTGCCGTGGTCCGTGCCCTGGCTGGCGTTCTGGGCGACGCGGCGGCCGAACTCGCTGAAGGTCATCAAAAGCACCCGCTCGTCGTTGCCCTGCTCCTTGAGGTCCTCCAGGAAGGCCTTCACCCCCGTGGCCAGATTGCGCATGAGCTGGTCGTGCCGGCCCGGCTGGTTGGCGTGCGTGTCGAAGCCGCCCAGGCTCACGTAGTACACGCGCGTCGGCAGGCCGCCCTTGATCATGGCCGCCACCGTCCGAAGCTGCTCGGCGAAGCCTCCACCGGGGTACTGCACGCCGGGCTTGTGGGCGGTGGTGACCCGCATGATCCTGTCGCTGGAGACCTGGGCATCCATGGCGGTGCGGGTCAGGAAGTCCAGCTCGCCCGCCTCGGTGTTTGCCGGGTCGGGAGAGCCGTCGGGCGTGTTAAGCCGGGTGAAGGCGTCGCGGTCGGGGCCCTGGTAGCGGTAATCCTGCGGCCGCTCGAAGGAGAGCGGCATCACCTTCTCTCCCTGCATGGCCAGGAAGTTCTCGTCCCCCAGCGCGATGCCCACGTGGGGGTCGGCAGGTATCTCGCCAGAGGCGTGGGCCTTTGCGTTGCCGGGATCCGTGCCGCAGCATTGGGCATCGAAGTAGCGCCCCAGCCAGCCGCTCGTGATCGTCTCGCTCTCCGGGTTGGCGGTGTGCCAGATGTCCATCGAGCGGAAGTGGCTGCGATCGGGGTTCGGATACCCCACGCCCTGGACGAGGGACATACGGCCGTCCTCGTAAAGCTCCTTAAGCGCCCCAAGCTGCGGGTTGAGGCCCAGGTGGTCAGTCAGGCGCAGCACCTGGTCGGCCTTGATGCCGACGTTCGGGCGGGCCCGGTGGTAGTTGTCGTCCGTGAAGGGCACGACCGTGTTGAGCCCGTCATTTCCGCCGGAGAGCTGGACGACCACGAGCACCTTGCCGTCCACGCCCGAGTCCAGCCCGGTCAGGAGCTGGTCGAACGGGCGGCCCACCGCGAAGGCGGTGCGGTTCAGAAAGGTCGGCACGGTGGCGCCGGCGGCCAGCATTGTCAGGCCCTTGGCCAGGAAGATGCGGCGGGTGGTAATTTCTTGCATGTTCGGGGTCCTCGGTGCCAACTAGGCCAACTGGTATTCCGGCATCGAAACGATCATTTTGACGACAGTCGCCGCCGCCTCG